>JAFDER010000441.1 GCA_019310245.1 Deltaproteobacteria bacterium | reverse complement strand
CAATACAATTATGGTCATTCCACACGCACGATGAGGTGACCGATGACAGTGGCGCGCCTGCAGATCTCCATGATAATTGCTTCCTTCGTGACCAGTGCCGCTTGCTCGACGACGTTCAACAGCGACCACGACACCTCCGTGGATCTCGAATCGGACGACACGAGCGTGAGCGATGTCACGGATACTTCGGAGGAGCCGGCCGCTGATCCCGTAGAGGACGTCCCTTCGGACCCGGCCGCGGATCCTGCCTCGGATCCGCTGGTGGACACTCCCGTGGACACGAGTACGGATACCGGACCCGACGATGATCCCGGATACGACCCCGGCTACGACCCCGGCTACGACACGAGCTACGACACGGGCTACGACGTGGTGACGGACGGCGAAGGGAGCTCGTGCTGGTCGGGCACGAACATGACGGAGTACCTCGGATTCGAGGCGGACTACATGAACCTCGACACCGGGACCGTGGAGCGGAGCGTGTACGGGACACCGAGCGACACCGGGTGGGACATCAAGATCGCCTACAACGGGTCGACGACCGTCCACTCGCGCGTGTTCCAGAATGGCGGCCACAGCGTCGGGATCGCGCACCTTGCCGGACGTGCATTCAGCAGTGTGACGAGCTGCGACGTTTCCGGTACGACCTTCACGACGAGCCTCATCGATGATCCGTTCGACACCACGCTCGTGATCCTCATACAGACCGACCTGGGCAACTACTACAAGCTCGGCAACCCATCCGAGACGACCACGGCGGTGACTTTCGAATATGCCCTGATCGGCCCCTGAGCCGGGCACCTGCACTGCACTGGCGAGGGCCTCATCGGCATGAAGCGTGTGGCGGAAGCTCTGTCAAGAGTCGGGGTCTGACCCCCTCAATATGGAACGGGGCTGAGCTTCTCGTACTCGCCGTGCCAGCGCATGAGGCTGGTGCGCGGCCGCGCGCGGTCGTCGTAGTCGATGAGGGCGTACGTGAGGCCCGAGTCCTGGCCGAGGTGGTGAAGGTTGATGTTGATCATCTTCACCCAGGTGCCGGTGTTGACGTACAGCTTGTCCGGCGCGATGCGCCAGAACCGGGGCTCGTGGGAGTGGCCCATGATGACGGTGTGCACGCCCCGGACCTTGAGGAGCTCTGCCTGGGCCGAGTCGTCGAACTGGCCCACCGGCTTGAGCTCGTGGCGGATGACCTTGAATCCCTCCCAGAGCTTCCTGAGCACGTTGCCCTCCTTGGGAAACGCGCGGGTGCGCATGAAGTGGAACGTGAGGCCCGCCAGGAGCTTGATCGCGAACCTGAAGTCAACGAGCAGGGAGGCCATGAGCAGCCGCTTCTGCGGCACGATGTGGTCCACGTGGTAGCGCTCGCGCTTGGCCTGGAGCAGGACGTGCAGGACCATGAGGCTGCCCCAGGGCAGCGCGATGATCGGCTGGCCCTCGCGGCGGGCGCTCATGAGGTGCTTGTAGTCGAACTGGTGGATGGACTCGAGCTGGTGGCCGTGGCGGATCTGGATCCCCTCGGGCAGGTGGTACGTGTCGGTGGAGTCGATGAACCTGACGCGCGTGGCGAGCGAGCCGGGAGCGATCCGCTCGCGGAACGCGCGCTGCGCAGAGGGCAGGAGGAACTCGATGTCGTGGTTGCCCGGCAGGTACGTGATCTGTGTCCCCTCGCGCTGGAGCAGGGTGGTGAGCGCCTCGGTCATCACCGGGTGGCCGTCCAGGGCCAGCCGGACCTTCTCGGCCGCCACCTCCTCTGTGATCTCGTCCGTGTACGGGTCCTCCTTGGGGCCGCCCGGGACCTTGAGCAGGTCGAAGATGTCGCCGTTGAGCACCAGCTCGATGCGCTTGCCGCGCCTCGTGGCCGAGCCGTAGTAGTCGAGGAGCTCCACGAGCTTGGTGTCCGAGTGGAAGTCCTCGAGCGGGTTGAACACACCTCTCCTGCGGCCCGTCGACGCGTGCAGGTCGCTGATGACGAGACGGATGAGGCTGGGGTGCGCCCTCACTTGATCTCGATGTGCGTGGTGCGGCGCAGCTCCTTGAGCAGGATCTGCTCCTGCCGCATCATCTCTTCCTCGACGAGCTCGTTGAAGATGGCGTCCGAGGCCTCCTTGAAGCTCTTGACCTTGGAGGCCTTGCGGTCGATCAGGAGGATGACGTGGTAGCCGGTGGACGTGCGGACGGGGTCCGAGACCTCGCCCACGTCGAGCTTGATCAGGGCCTTCTCGATCACCTCGGGAAGGTCGCCCGACTCGAACTCGCCCACGTAGCCTTCGTCCTCGGCCGTCTCCTCGTCGTCCGAGTACTGGGCGGCGAGCTCTCCGAAGTCCGCCCCGGGCTCCCGGGCCTTCTCCGCGATCTCCTCGGCCAGCTTGCGAGACTCGGCGAGCTCGATGATCCCGGCGTCCTCGGGCGTGGCGATGAGGATGTCGGCGATCTCGAAGGGCGCGGCGCTGCGGACCTGCGCCACCTGCTCCTGGTAGTAGTCCTTCGCCATTGCCTCGGTGACCTTCGGGCCGCCCACCTTCAGTCCCAGGACCTTGTAGCGCAGGAGCTGGTTCTTGATCACGTCGTTCTTGTAGACCTCGATGTCGAGCCCCTGCTCGTCGAGGTAGTCCTCGAACTTCTCGAGCGTGATGCCCTGGCTCTTGACCTGGTTCATCAGCGCATTGTCCACCTCGTTCGAGGCCACGCTGACGTGCATCTTGCGCGCCAGCTGCTTGAACAGCATGTCGTCGATCAGCCCCGAGGCCGCCATGTTGATGGCTTCCTGCTGGACCAGATCCTCCTGGTAGAGCGTTTGCCACTGCAGCGAGAACTGCTCCGCCTTCTCGACCACCTCGCTCATGAGGATGATGTCGCTGTCCACCACGATGGCCACGTAGTCCACCACCTCCGCGCGAGACGGTGCGGCGAGGAGGAGGAAGAAGACGACGGTGAGCGTGCTGCGTCTCATTGGCTCTTTGTCGGGATGACGGGCACCGAGGCGCCCTTCCCGGGCGGTGCGGCCGGCACTCCGGGCCCCGGGATCTTCACCTCCTTGAGCATGTCGTAGTCCACCTGGAGGTCGGATTCCGTCTTGAGCTTCTCGATGAAGTCGGTCTGCGCCTTCTCGCGCTTCTCCTTCCACAGGATGGACTGGATCTGGCGGCGCACCTGATCGAAGGTCCGGTCGATGGGAGGCCTCATGGAGGTGAGCTTGAGGATGTGGTACCTGGCCTCCACCTCCACGAGCGCGGCGTGGATCTTTCCCACCTCGCCGATCGTCTGGC
>JAFDER010000087.1 GCA_019310245.1 Deltaproteobacteria bacterium | reverse complement strand
CGAGAGGGGGCGGATCGCGGCCGTCGAG
Organism: Deltaproteobacteria bacterium; assembly: GCA_019310245.1. Classification (GTDB taxonomy): domain Bacteria; phylum Myxococcota_A; class Polyangia; order DRWM01; family DRWM01; genus JAFDER01. The sequence goes on along the minus strand of JAFDER010000087.1, from coordinate 10,536 downwards.
GAGATCAGCGCCGACATCACCGAGGTCAAGTCCCTGCAGCGCAATCTCCACGAGAGCCGCGAGCGCTACCGGCTCCTGTTCGAGGAGGTCCCCTGCTACATCTCCATCCAGGACAGGGATCTGCGGATCGTCGAGGCAAACCGCACCTTCAAGGACGACTTCGGCGACCACGCGGTGGGCCACTGCTACGAGATCTACAAGCACCGGGACGAACCGTGCGAGATCTGCCCCGTCATGAGCACGTTCAAGGACGGCGTGATGCACCAGAGCGAGGAGGTGGTGACGTCCAGGAGCGGCGAGACGATCAACGTGCTCGTGAGCACGACGCCGCTGCGCAACTCGGACGGGGAAATCGAGCAGGTCATGGAGATGAGCGCGAACATCACCGAGGTGCGCCAGCTGCAGGACCAGCTCACGAGCCTGGGCCTGCTGGTGGGCTCGATCTCCCACGGCATCAAGGGCCTGCTCACCGGTCTCGACGGCGGCATGTACATCATGGAGACGGGGCTCGAGCGCGAGGACATGGAGCGCATCCGCAAGGGATGGGACATGATCCAGCGCAACGTGGTCAAGGTCCGGTCCATGGTCCTGGACGTGCTCTACTACGCCAAGGATCGCGATCCGGAGTGGGAGACGCTCGACGCCCAGGCCGTCGCCAGGGACGTGGCGGACGTGGTGGAGCCGAAGGTCCGCGAGCAAGGAATCTCGTTCAAGCGCCAGTTCGATCCGGGCGCGGGCACCTTCGACGGCGATCACACGGCCATCACCTCGATGCTGGTCAACCTGCTCGAGAACTCGCTCGACGCCTGCCGCACGGACAAGGCCAAGGACGAGCACGAGATCCGCTTCGGCGTCAGCCGCCGCGGCGACGAGATGATCTTCGAGGTCACGGACAACGGGGTGGGGATGGATCAGGAGACGCAGGAGAAGGCCTTCAGCCTGTTCTTCTCGTCGAAGGGCATGGAGGGCACCGGGCTCGGGCTGTTCATCTCCCACCGCATCGCCCTCAAGCACGGAGGCTCCATCGACCTGAACTCGCGTCTGGGACAGGGCACGCACTTCACCGTCCGGATCCCCGTCGAGCGATCGTCGCCCACGCCCATCGCCGAGATCACCTGGCACGCCTGAGTACATGCTCATCGATCCGCTGAACCCGGCACATCACGAATTCACAACGAGGAACATCCGGGCGTGGGGTGACGCGGGGTCGAAGGCACCATACAGATCTCCGGTGCCGGAGCGCCCCGCGTTCCTCACGCCCTGAGGTAGAGTGCCGCGAACTCATGAGCATCGATTCAGGACTCTTGATCCAGGCTCGTGAACGGTCCTATAAGGTACGGGACGATCATGGACAGACGCCATCTCTCTGCTGACACCCTCGTCGTGGGAGGCGGAGCGGCCGGGATCGCGGCTGCGCTCACCCTCGCGCACCAGGGCCTGAGCGTCCTGCTCGTCGAGCGGAGCTCCGGGCTCGGCGGCAGGGCCGCCGGCTATGCGTGCATGGCGACCACGCGGTGCCGCCGGTGCAGCGCGTGCCTCGTCGAGGACTCCGCCCTGGCGCTGCGCCGTCTCGACGGCGTGGAGATCCTCCTGTCCACGACGATCGCGGCCGCTTCGAGAATGGCCGACGGCTACTCGGTGGACGTGGAGTGCGGATCGACGAGATCGACCTGGAAGGTGAGGGGCGCGATCCTGTGCACGGGATTCGACGCGTTCGACGCGGCGGCGAAGCCGCTGCTCGGCCACGGGAAGCTCGACGGTGTGGTCACGACACTCGAGCTCGACCGCATCCTGAAGGAGGCCGGGGACGAGGGGTGGTCGACGCAGGACGGGCCGCCGCGCCGCGTGGCGTTCGTGCAGTGCGTGGGCTCGCGGGAGAGCCGGGAGGGGCGCGGGTACTGCTCCCAGGTCTGCTGCTCCGCGGCCCTGAGGCTTGCCGGCAAGCTGGCCCATCTCCACCCCGAGGTGGAGATCACCATCTTCTACATCGACCTCCAGCTCATGGCGCGCAACGTCCGGTCCTACCACGACGAGCTCGCCGGCAGGATCCGATTCGTCCAGGGCGTCCCCGGTGAGATCGCCGCGGCCCCCGGGGGAGGCCTCGAGGTCCATCACGAGGACAGCGGCGAGGGAACGAGCTCCACGTTCGACAGGATCGTGCTCAGCGTCGGGATGGTCCCCTCGCCGGCCACGGAGGAGATCGCATCCCTCCTCGGATCGAGGCCCGGCCCGTACGGCTTCCTCGAGGGGGGCGGTCCGCCGGTGCTTGCCGCGGGGGCTTGCACGTTCCCCAAGGACATCCCGGGATCCATGGACGAAGCGCGGGAAGCGGCGGCCAGGCTCGCCACCGCCCTGAGGCCGGCGCGGACCGTCGCGGGGGTGGACCATGGCTGATCCTCACGGCGACATCCTGGTCGTGGGAGCCGGCCCCGCCGGGCTGGCCGCGGCCATCCAGCTCTCCGACATCGGCAGGTCCGTGATCCTCCTCGAGAGGCTGGAGCACCCCGGCGGACGGGCCCGCGAGGTCCAGGCCTCGTCCACCCGGCCAGAGGATCCGGCCTCCGCTCTCGAGCAGATGGCGCGCGAAGCGCTCGCCCGACCGGGAGTCGAGCTCGTCGCGCCAGCGCGGCTCGAGAATGTCGAGGGACGTGCAGGGGCGTTCACGGCCGTCATCAGGCCCGGAGGCGGGACGCCGGTGCGGCGCGGGGTCGGGGTGGTGATCGTGGCCACGGGCGCCGTGTACCATGCTCCGGGCACCGAGGGGCCCCTCACCGGATACGCCAGCTTCGAGGCCCTGCTCCACTCGGCGCCGGCCGACACGTTCCCGCGGAGCGTGGGGTTCCTCGCCGACCCGATGGACGTGGGAGAGATGCTCGCGCAGCACGCCATCCTGGACGCCTGCCTCGTGCGCGAGAACCGGGGAGGCGACGCGTACGTCTTCCTCCGGCACGTGCCGGTCAGGGGCTGGCAGGGCCAGTCCCTGTACGAGCGGGCCCTCGAGGCGGGCGTGCGCTTCTTCCGGACTGACGATGCGGGAGCCTCGGTGAGCGTGGATGGAGACAGCGCCGTGGTCGGCGGGAGGGACCTGATCCTGGACCGTCCATTCGAGATCCGCTGCGACCTCGTGGTCCGGGGCGGACCGCCAGAGCCGGCGCGGGGCACGTTCGAGGCCGCGGAGGCGCTCGGCATGCAGATGGAGGAGGACAGGTTCCTCGCTCCGGCGAACGTGACGTTCCTGCCGTCGCGCACGGCCCGGGAGGGTGTGCTCGCCGCCGGCGCCTGCGTGGGCGACATGGGCTTCGATGCGGCGATGCGGTCGGGACGGATGGCCGCACTGCAAGCGCACGACCTGCTGTCCCGGACGCTGCCATCACGAACGCCGGACGACGTCACCATCGACACGGGCAAGTGCGTGGCCTGCCTGACGTGCCTCCGCCTCTGCCCGTACCACGCCATCGGCCTCGGAGAGGACGCCCACTACCCGTCGATCTCGGACACGGACTGCCACGACTGCGGGCTGTGCGCCGGTGCGTGCCCCCAGCGGGCGATCCGGCACCATGGCCTGCCCGACGAGGTCATCCTCGAGCGTGCGGGAGGCGCCACGGCCCTCGTCCTGGGCTGCGAGAGGTCCGCATGCGCGGCCGTGGACACGGCGAGGGAGGGCGGGCTCGACGTCCCCGAGTCCGTGCGCATCGTTCCCGTGCCCTGCGCCGGGATCGTGAGCACGAACCTGATCATGCAGCTGCTCCTGTCCGGCGTGGAGAGCCTCGCCGTGATGGGATGCTGCGACGAGAATTGCCAGAACAGGCGCGGGAGCCGGGCGGCCGAGCGCCGTGTGGGCCTGTGCCGCTCCATCCTGCAGGGGCTGGGAGCCGACCCGTCCCGGGTGAGCTTCCACGCGGTGGCCTCGAACATGACCCACACCATCGCCCGGCGGATCCGCGAGATGGGTCCGTGAGCGTGACGGACGCACTGGCCTCGGGCGAGACGCGGGCGCATCTGTGCATCGGGTGCGGGGCCTGCACGAGCCGCTGCTTCCTGCTCGAGCACCTGGAGACGATGACGCCCAGGAGGCTCGTCCGGCTGGCGGGTCTGAGCGAGGAGGGCGTGATACGCGACACCGGGTTCCTGTGGGCCTGTACGCTGTGCGCCCGCTGCACCGATGACTGCCCGGCCGGGGTCAGGATGGAGCTCGTCACGCAGGCGCTGCGCGGCCGGATGACCGCCGACGGTCAGGCGCCGGCGGATCTGCTCGAGGGCATCCGGGTCTCGCTCGAGATCGGCAACAACTCACGCATCTCTAGGCAGGACTTCGTCGAGACGGTGGAGTGGCTCGTCGAGGAGATGCAGGCCGAGCCCGGGGGCGAGAACGCGGACATGCCCCTGGACAGGCAGGGGGCGCACATCCTGTTCATCCCCAACCCTCGCGAGATCCTCTCCCTGCCCATGCTGCTGACGGCCACGGCGCAGGTCCTGTGCGCGGCGGGAGAGGACTGGACCCTGAGCTCGCGGACCTACGACATCACGAACTGGGCCTACTTCACGGGTGACCGGGACGCCGAGCGGACGATCGCCGGCCGCATCATCGACGAGGCCGCCCGGCTCGGCGCCGGGGCCATCCTGAGCACCGAGTGCGGCCATGGCTTCAAGATCCTCAGGCACGACGCGCGCGACTGGTTCCCCGACACGCACCGCTTCGAGGTCCTGAGCCTCGCGGAGACCTTCAGCGGATATCTCGGGGCCGGCCGCATCCGGCTGGACGCCTCGCGGAACCCGGATCCCGTGACCTACCACGACCCGTGCAACCTGGCTCGCAAGTCGGGCGTGATCGAGCCTCCGCGCACCGTGCTCCGAGCCGCGGCCGCGGACTTCAGGGAGATGGAGCCACACGGCCGCCACAACTGGTGCTGCGGGGCGGGAGGTGGAGTGGGCCAGATCGGAGCCCAGACGCCCCTGCGCCTCAGGGCCGGCCGGCGCAAGGCCGAGCAGATCCGGGCCACGGGGGCGCGCATCCTCGTCACCTCCTGCCAGAGCTGCTACCAGCAGATCACCGACCTGAGGAAGGAGCACGGGCTCGACATCGAGATCAAGTCTCTTGCGGAGATGACCGCACACGCCCTTGTGGCGTGAACGGCGAGGCCTACTTCACCTGCTCGATGATCTCCCGCTCGGTGATGGCGATCTTGTACAGGACCGTGAGGATGAGGGCGCCCACGCCATAGACCATCAGCGTGATCATGATCTCGGGCAGCGTGGGCACGTAGGAGACCACGTGGTGCGTGGGAGTGGGCACGAAGCCGCCGGTCATCAGGCCGAGGCCCTTGTCGATCCAGATGGACACGATGACGCTGCCGCAGGCCACGGGCAGGACCTTCTCGTTCCTGCGCAGCTTCGGCACGAGGAGCAGGAACAGGGCCACCGCGGCCAGGATCGTGGAGGTCCACATCCAGGGCACGAGCGTGGTGTTGCCGTCCAGGCCGACGTAGAGGAACGTGAAGTGGTCCATGTGCCCGGGGATCTGGGAGTAGAAGACCGTGAAGATCTCCATGAGGACGAAGAACACGTTCACCAGCATGGCGTAGGTCACGATCTCCGCGAGCTTGAAGATGGGCTTCAGGCCCGGGTCGAACTTCGTGAGCTTGCGCACGAGAAGGACGAGCAGGATCAGGATCGCCGGTCCGCCGGCGAACGCCGAGGCGAGAAACCGCGGGGCCATGATGGCCGTGAGCCAGAAGCCCCTGCCCGGCAGGCCGGAGTACAGGAAGGCCGTCACGGTGTGGATGGAGACGGCCCACGGGATCGACAGGATGATGATGGGCTTGATCCACTTCGGTGGGGCGATGCCCTTCTTCTCCGCACCGAACGTCACGTACGCGATCACCACGTTCAGGACGAGGTAGCCGAACAGGGCGACGGTGTCCCAGAACATGGGAGAGGTGGGCGAGGGGTGCAGGAACACGTTCACGATCCGGATGGGCTGGCCCATGTCCACGAACACGAACGCCATGCACATGATCACGGCCGGGATGGCCAGGAACTCGCCCAGGATCGTGAGCTTGCCGAACTCCTTGTAGTCGTGCAGGTAGTACGGCAGGACCACCATGACGGCCGAGGCCGCCACGCCGACGAAGAACGTGAGCTGGGCGATGTACAGCCCCCACGTGACGTCCCTGCTCAGCCCCGTGATCGTCAGGCCCTCGATCATCTGCTGGACCCAGAAGACGAACCCGATGCCGATGATCGCCATGAGGGCGATCACCCAGGTCCAGTATCTCGAGCTTCCACTCAGTGCCTTGTCGAGCATGACCGCCTCACACGATGTAGTAGACCTCGGGCTGCGTGCCGAGGCCGGGCTTGCGTCTGATGTTGAAGTGCCGGCTCAGGAGATCGCGCACCTCGGACTCCGGGTCCTCGAGGTCGCCGAAGGCGAGCGCCTTCGCCTTGCAGGCCTCGACGCATGCGGGGATCTCGCCGCGCACGAGCCGCTCGGCGCAGAAGTTGCACTTCTCGACCACGCCCCGCGTCCGTGTCGGGAACCCCTCGTCGATCTTCGCGATGTGCGTGCGCGGGTCGCGCCAGTTGAACGACCGGGAGCCGTACGGGCAGGCCGCCATGCAGTAGCGGCACCCGATGCACCGGTGCATGTCCATCATGACGATGCCGTCGGCCTCGCGCTTCCACGTGGCCTGCGTCGGGCAGACGCGCACGCACGGGGGATTGTCGCAGTGGTTGCACAGGAGCAGCACGTCCTTGTGCCTGAGATCGTCGGACATGAACTCGTTGTGCTGCTCCGGAAAGCCGTGCTCGAACTGCTCCTTCCAGACCCACTTGACCTCGTCCTTGGGGTTGCCGAAGTCGGGCACGTTGTGGACCAAGTGGCAGGTCGTGATGCAGTCCGTGCAGCCATGCTCGCGCAGGCACTTCCTCGTATCCACGACCATGGCCCACCTCTTGGCGGTCAGGGCCTCGGCGGGAGGCGTGGGCTGCTCCGGGGCGGAGCGCCTCGCGAACGCGTCGTAGACGGGCTTGGCTCCCATCCCCACGGCGGCGACACCGGCGAGCTTCAGGAATCCTCTTCTCGTGCTCTTGGCCATCGCTCAGTCCCTCTCCGGCTCGATGTGGCAGTCCCAGCAGTACGGCTTGACGCCCGCGTAGTCGTGACACTTGATGCAGAACTGCGCCCTGTCGCCGTGGCATCCCAGGCAGGTGTTCGTGAGGCTCTTCTCGCGCGTCGTGCCATCCGGATGGACGTAGTAGCGCTCGCCGTCGCGGACGGCCTCGTCGCGCCAGTCGTCCAGGATCTGCATGTGCTCGCCCTTCATCTCGTCCTTGGGCAGCACGCACTGGCTCTCGCCCTCGGGATACTGCAGGGTCGGCCCCACTGCGCTCCTGCCCATGGCGGCGTTGTACCAGAGCGGGAGCGTGATCAGGACGAGGAAGGCCACGAGTCCGGGAACGATGTACTTCGCGTCATGCATCACTCACCTCCCTCCTCCTCGTCCTCAAACCCCAGCAGGGGCTCGCCGCGAAGGTCCGTCTTCCTCTCGTTCTCGCCGTCCTGGATGAGCGCGTTGGCCACGAGCTCGTGGACGCCGGCCACCCCGACGCCCGGCGCCCAGTAGTCGCACACGGGAGGCAGCGTGGCCTTGTCGATGGCGCACATGCAGGCGAGCAAGTTCACGTCGAACTTGTCCTGGACGTACTTGACGGCGTTGCCCCGCGGCAGGCCGCCCCGCATCCTCATCTCGATGTTCTCGTCGTTGCCCAGACCGGCGCCGCCCCCGCAGCAGAACGTCTGCTCGCGGATCGTCCCCTCGGGCATCTCGAAGAAGTTGTTGCACACCTGGTTGATGATGTAACGGGGCTCCTCGAGGATCCCCATGGCGCGGGCTGGGTTGCAGGAGTCATGGAAGGTCACCCTGTACTTGTCGTTGCGGCTCTTGTCGAACTTGAGCTTCCCGTTCTTGAGGAGGTCGGCCGTGAACTCGCAGATGTGGACCATCTTCGTGTCGATCGTGTTCTCGAACTTCGTGCCCGTGATGGGGGAGACGGGCTCCTCGAGGAAGTTGGCCGGGCCGTTGTGCGTGCCCATGTACTGATGGACCACGCGCCACATGTGGCCGCACTCGCCGCCCAGGATCCACTTCACGCCCAGCCTCTCGGCCTCGTGGTACATCTTGAAGTTCAGCCTCTTCATCATCTCGTGGGACGTGAACAGGCCGAAGTTGCCGCCATCGGACGCGTAGGCGCTCCAGGTATAGTCCAGATCGAGGTAGTGAAAGAGCAGCAGGTAGCCCGCCAGGGTGAAGCAGGCCGGATCCGCGAACACGTCGCCCGAGGGCGTGACGAAGAGGATCTCGGCGCCCTTGCGGTTGAAGGTGGGCGAGACCTTGACGCCCGTGGTCTCCTCGATCTCGTCCACGATGAACTCGATGTTGTCCTTGAACGTGTGGGGCATGAGGCCGAGGTGGTTTCCCGTCCTTTGACAGTTCGCGACCGGCTCCATGACCCAGTTGATGTTCAGGCCGACGAGGTTGAGAAGCTCGCGTGCCAGCATCGTGATCTCGGCCGTGTCGATGCCGTAGGGGCAGAAGACCGAGCACCGCCGGCACTCCGTGCACTGGAAGAAGTAGTAGAACCACTCCTTCAGGACGTCGAGATCCATCGACCGGGCTCCGGCCAGCCGGCCCAGGATCCTGCCGGCGGTGGTGAAGTCCTTCTTGTAGACCGACCTGAGGAGCTCGGCCCTGAGCACGGGCATGTTCTTCGGGTCTCCCGAGCCGATGTAGAAGTGGCACTTGTCCGCACAGGCGCCGCAGCGCACGCAGATGTCCATGAAGACCTTGAGCGACCTGTAGCGCTCGGGCCGGTCCATGAGGCCGTCGTGGATGATCTGCTGCCAGTTGTCCGGCAGCTTCCAGTCCTCGTCGAGGGGCGACCACTGCCTCGGGTTGGGGAAACCGACGTACTCCAGGTTCTTTTTCGCGCCGGGGTAGGACCAGCTGCCCCTCCTCTTCTCGAAGTCGACCTTGGTGTCCATCCAGTGCTCGTCGGGCGGCGTGAAGTCCACCTTCGCGAGCTCGTCTGACTTGGGTAGCTGTGACATGATCAATCCTTATCGAGCGGAATCTCGGCCGCCTCGAGCTTGTCCTTGAACTCCTCTTCCCACTGCGCGTAGGTGTGGACCTCCACCTCGGGGTTCCAGGGATTTACGTGCCTGACCATGCGGTTGTCGTTCGCCAGGTTGCGCGTGGGGCTGAGGAACACGCCCGCCATGTGCATGAGCTTGGAGAACGGGAAGTACGCGAAGAGAGAGCACACGAGGATGAGGTGCATGAAGAACACGCTGCCCACGCTCTCCGGGACCATCGGCGAGAAGGTCACGATGCCCATGGCGAGCTCCTTGACGCCCACGATGTCCGTCTTGGTGAAGTGCCGCATCCAGATCCCGGTCAGGGCGACGCCCAGGATGAGCAGGAGAGGGAAGTAGTCCGCGGCCTGGGAGATGTAGCGCAGCTGAGGCGACCAGAGCCGGCGGATGAACAGAAACGTGAGGCCGGCCACGAGGAAAAGGTCCGTGAGGTAGAGCACGGGAACGCCGATCTGCATGAACCCGTCCACGTACTGCATGGCGAGGATGAACCCGGGCACCGGCTCGGTGAAGAAGCGGAAGTGCCGGATGAAGATGATGAGGAACGACCAGTGGAACGCCAGGCCGGCCGCCCACAGGTAGACGTTCTCGCCGTAGACGACCCTAGGTCCCTCCTTGATCTCCATCCGCGTGTTGCGGAACAGCGACCTGAAGAACAGCACCTCGAGCGCCATCCTGCCCAGCACGCCGAGGGTGGTGTGCGGGTTGTCGAGTGTGCTGCTCTTGATCCACGGCAGCGTCGTCTCCTGCCCGCAGGTCGTGGGGATGCGGAACGGGACCGGCGACTTCGCCCAGTAGATCACCTTGTAGACGAGCCCCGCGATGAACACGAGGATGGCCGCGTAGGGAATCACCACGCCGAAGACGAACCTCAGGCCCGCCACCTGGCCTCCCAGGTAGCCGAGCGCGATGAGCACGCCCACAGCCAGCAGTGAGAATAGGACGTTCATTGGACTTACCTCGCCTGGATGATCACGCCTCGCCTCCCTGGACGTCCTCGTCCGCGGGAGGCTCGTCGGTGAGCACGTTCATTCTCCTCATGAGAACCGCGGAGCGGTTCTTGATCTCCCTGATCCGGATCTCGTAGATCTGCTCACGGCACTTCGCGTACGCGTCGAACGCACACCCGGCCAGCGCATCGACGCGCAGCTCGAACTCGAGCAGCTCTGCGAGGAGCCCCTCGGCCTCGATCTCCGCGCCCGCCTCCTGCCTCACGGCGTTCTTGAGGAGGAAGACGAACCCGACCGCCTCGGAGGGACTGAAGTCCTGCACGGCCCGGATCCTCACGATCGGATCCATGCACTCCCTGACGGCGTCGCGATCGAACTCGCCATGGACCTCGTCGAGGAGCACCTCGGTGCCGTGTCGGATGAACTGACCCACGG
>JAFDER010000086.1 GCA_019310245.1 Deltaproteobacteria bacterium | reverse complement strand
TGATGGTTGGCCAAGATGATCGTCGGTGCTGTACCCGGTACGGGGCCGCGGGAATGTGGAACAAGGGGAGATCCGGAATGAGACGAATTTCGCTCGCCACGGCATTTTTCACTCTCATCGTGACAACCGGAGGCCTGGCACGCGCCCAGGACGGCCCTCCGGCGGACATCTCCTTCTCGGTCCAGCGGTTCCAGGCCGCGCCCGGTCCGGACAACTTCCTCACGATCGACGGCGCGCGCGTGGGCAAGCATCTCTCGTTCACCGTCGGGTTCATGGACGTGTTCCAGTACAAGCCGTTCGCAGTTCGGCCTCGTCCTGCCCTTCACGGTCTACCAGAAGGGCGAGGGTTTCGATCCCGACGCGGCCAGCGCGGGCGACGGGCTGGACTCCTGGGGGGGGCTCATGGACCCGCGCATCACCTTCAAGGTGCGCTTCCTGGGCAAGTCCGGGGAGGACGGAGTCGGGCTCGCGTTCGCGCCCTGGATCTCCATCCCCGTCGGAGGCTACGGACCCTGGAAGGACTCCTTCCAGGGCGACAAGCTGCCGACCGTGCACGCGAGGCTCATCGCCGACTACGTCTGGGGAGGCCTGCACGCGGCCGTCAACGTGGGGTACTTCTGGCGTGACGAGCACCTCTTTTACTCCACCATGATGGAGGACGAGCTGACCTACGGGGGCGCCATCTCCTACAGGCTGCACGACAACGTGACGCTGATGGGCGAGGTCTTCGGATCCGTGGCCCTGACGACCTGCAAGGACCGCGGCAGCGAATGCAAGAGCAAGGGCATCTTCACGGACAACAACGCCGGCATGCCGCTCGAGGTGGGCGGAGGAGCCCGGTTCCACGTCTGGCAGTTCGACATCAACGTGGGCGGATTCGGAGGCATCATCCCGGCCGTCGGGACGCCCATGTTCCGCGCGTTCCTGGGGCTGAACTGGGTGCCCACGTTCGAGGACGACGGCGAGGAGGCGCCGCGCACGGACCGCGACCTCGACGGGATCGAGAACAAGAAGGACGCCTGCCCCGACGAGCCCGAGGACTACGACGATTTCGAGGACCGCGACGGGTGCCCGGAGGACGACAACGACAAGGACGGGGTCAAGGACGGCTACGACTCCTGCCCGCTCGAGCCCGAGGACATGGACGGATTCGAGGACGAGGATGGCTGCCCGGACCTGGACCACGACCACGACGGCGTGGACGAGGAGAACGACGAGTGCCCCGAGGATCCTGAGGACGTGGACGGATTCGAGGACGACGACGGCTGCCCCGAGCCGGACAACGACAAGGACGGCATCGAGGACGAGGATGACCTGTGCCCCGACGATCCCGAGGACCTGGACGGGTACGAGGACGACGACGGCTGCCCCGACCTGGACGACGACGGCGACGGCATCCCGGACGTGGACGACAAGTGCCCGAACAAGGCGGAGGTCTTCAACGGCATCAACTCCGACGATATCGTGGGCGACAAGTCCTTCCAGATCCTCGATGTCGTGGCCTACATCCTCAAGGCCAACCCGGAGTTCAAGGTGGAGGTGCAGGGCCACACGGACAACAAGGGCGGCCACAAGCACAACATGGACCTGTCCCAGCGCCGCGCCGAGTCCGTGGTGAAGTATCTCGTGGGGCAGGGCGTCAGCGCGGACAACCTCGTTGCCAAGGGCTACGGCCCGGACATGCCCATCGCCTCGAACAAGAAGAAGAAGGGACGGAAGAAGAACCGCCGCGTCGAGTTCCACATCCTGAGCGACGAGGCCATGGAGGAGATGTCGGAGGCCGGGGAGGAGCCCGCCGAGGAAGAGGCCTCCGAGGAAGCGCCCGCCGAGAAGGGGGGCGATAAAGACGCCGACATGAAGTTCGATTACCCCGAAGACTAGAAGCCGGGGTCGACGACGACTTCGATTCGCATTAAAATTAATTAAACTTTGTTTCCCGAGCGGTGTCCAATGAATAGGAGGACACAGTCATGTTCTTCATGACCGACAGCGCAAATCCATTCGACTACATGAGCGGCCTCTGGTCCCTGCTCATTGTCTTGCTCGTCCTGTGTGGCCTGCTTCTGCTGATCGGCCGTCCCCTGCACCGGTTCTACACCGACAGGAAGACGAGACAGATCATCAAGGAAGCGGGTGTGGACGACGAGCCTGCTCCATCTCCCGGCGCCGACGAGGGCGGCCGGGACGACGGGCCTGATGACGAGGAGGCCGGTAGCGAGGAAGAGTAAGGTGTCCGGTATGCAGTCACAGGGGGGCGGTGCGCCCGGGTCCATCTTCGGATTCCTCGCGGACCATCGAGACTGGCTCGACTGCATTCTTGCACACCAGTCCGAGACCGTGGCGCAGGCCGCCCGATCCGGCGGCGCGTGGCACATGGTCTTCTGCCAGGACGGCGACGTCCTCCTGCGCAGCCACCCCGGCACGAACGGGGCCGGGGACCGGTTCATGGAGGTGCTGCGCAACGTCCGCACGCGAGCGATGCTCGGCCGGGTGTCCGCTCACGGGCAGGAGCAGGGAGCGGAGGCCACCGCTCTCAGATCGATGGGCTGGCTCTTCGTCCAGGACTCCGAGACGGAGGGCTTCGAGAAGGTCCTGGGCCAGGTGAGGGAGGCGCTCCCCCCCTTCCTGGCGCGGACCGTGCAGGGCAAGGGCGAGGCGGAGCACCTCTTCCACCTCATCCTCGCCTTCCTGTACGATTCCGGGAAGCTCTCGAACCCGGACCTGCCGGCCGCCGAGCTCGCGCGCGGCGTCAAAAACGCCCTCAGGATGCTCGGGGAGATCTACCCCGCGGCGGGGCTGGACTCCCCTTCCATGACGCTCGTCGTGTCCAACTGCTACAGCGCGGCCGGATTCACCGGCAGCGGGGACCTCCCGGTGAGGATCTTCACCCGGCCCGTTGACGAGGCCTCGCGGATCCACCGCGGCGTCGGGGTCAGGCGGACCTCCAGCGAGATCCCCATGTTTCCCAGGACGGGGCGCCGTTCGGTCCTGCTCGGGCCCTTCATCGAGGGGAGCCGCGAGGGCAGCATCACGGGGAGCGTCGCTGCCGGATCCCTGTTCGGCGTCACCCGCGACTGCAAGGTCGAGATCCACTCCAGGTGAACGGATCGCCCGCGAGCGGCGATTCATGGGAATGAGGAAACTGCTCTCCCGCTTTCTCGGCGAGGCGATGGACGTGCTCCTGCCTCCGCGCTGCCCCGCGTGTACCCAGCGAACTGACGGCTGGCCCGCCATCTTCTGCCCGGCCTGCGAGGGCTGTCTGGAGCGTGCACCGGGACCGGTGCACACGACCGGCGCAGACTGCGTCGATCTCCTCGTCTCCCCATTCGTCTATGGCGGTCCGCTCGCCCGCGCCATCGTACGCTTCAAGCACTCCGGGCTTCCGGCCCTGGGGGTGAGGCTCGCCGATCTGGGCATCGGGTGCGTCGAGATGCCAGAGGCCGACGTCGTCGTCCCCGTCCCGCTGCACCGCCGCCGCCTCGCCGAGCGCGGCTTCAACCCGGCCACCGTGATCGGAGGCCGGGTGGCGCGGGCGATCGGCCGGCCTCTCTCTCTCGGCGTCCTGCTCAGGGTCCGCGATACTCCCTCGCAGGGCGGGCTCCCGCCTGCCGGCAGGAGGTTGAACGTGAAGGGCGCCTTTGCCGCAGCCGGCCGGAGCGGTCGCGTCCTCGAGCGCTCCGTCCTCCTCGTCGACGACGTGTGGACCACGGGCGCCACGGCCAGGGCCTGCGCCCGCGTTCTGCTGCGCGCGGGGGCCTCCTCGGTGACCGCGTTCGCGCTCGCCAGGGTCGCGTGACGCTCTGGTTGCCCGCCGCACGCTGTGCTAGATTCGCGCCTCCGTGGTCGATCAGGACATCAAGATCGTGTGCCGCAACCGGCGAGCCAGGTACATGTACCACATCGAGAACTGCCTGGAGGCCGGCATCGTGCTCCAGGGCTCCGAGGCGAAGAGCCTCAGGGCCGGCCAGGCCGATCTGTCCGACGCGTACGCGGCCTTCGAGGGCGGGGAGCTCTGGCTCCAGAGCGTGCACATCTCCGAGTACGCGAACGCCGGGTACATGAACCACGAGCCCAAGCGCCCCAGAAAGCTCCTCATGCACCGCAAGGAGCTCACGCGCCTGCGCGTCAAGCTCAAGGAGCGCGGCTACACCCTCGTGCCGCTGGCCATCTACTTCAAGGGTGGGTACGCCAAGGTGGAGCTGGGACTCGCGAAGGGCAAGCGCAAGGTGGACAGGCGCGAGGCCGTCCGCAAGAAGGACGAGGAGCGCGACCAGCGGCGCGAGGAGCGCGACGCCATGCGCCGCCGCGGATCCAGGTAGTCCCTTCCGTTGCCCTGCTTATTCCGCTGCCCTGCCTCCCGTTGCCCTGAGCCCGTCGAAGGGCAACCTCCCGTGGCATGAGCATGAGCCTGTTCCCGCCCGCTCGCATCGTGATGCCTCTTCTCCTCCCACGGTGGCGCAGGCTCTGCGTGATCCTGGAAGTGAATTGCGGTGAGAGGGGAGCTAGTCGACGGGGCCGAAGGAGTGGTGGAGCTCCTGCAGGAAGTACCACTGATCGGGGTGAGCGGCCACGCGCTTGCCCAGCGAGGCGTACATGTCCTGCACCACGTCGGGGGAGTCGAGGGAGTGCCGGTCCATCTCGAGTCGGAACGAATCTTCCCCGGTGCGCACGAGGAAGGGGGTGAGCACGTCGACCCTGTCGGCATCGAAGCTGGACAGGATGCGGTCCATCCCGCTCCCGCCCCAGATGCTCCGTCCCAGGAGGTCGACCTCGCGGCTGAAGGCGTTGTTCTCGTCGAAGACGTTCATCACGATGTCGCCCGAGCCGAGTGCGCCGATCATGATCTCCGGCACGAGTGCGCCCTCGTCGGCCACGTTGACGAGCGTGGCCTTTCCCGTTCCCCATCGTGATGCGTACCTGTCGATGTTGCTCTTCAGCATCTGGAACACGGGGCCGGGAAACAGCCCGACGAAGGTCACGTCCAGTCCCTGCGTCATGAAGCACGGCACGAGGAGATAGGTGCCGCCGAAGTGGGACTGTCCGACGAACACGCCCCGCCCCGCGGCACGGGCCTCCTTGAGCCACTCGAGGCCCTCTCCCATCTCCACGTGGTTCTCGATGATCCAGTGGGCCTCGAAGTCCTTCACCATGACGAAGAACTTCTCGAAGTAGTGGATCACGATCCCCTCGAGGGCGGCGCTCACGCCCCGGGCCGAGGCGTCCAGCCCCATGTGCTCGAGGTTGCTCCTGACGCGCTCCACGTCCTCCGGGTGGGCGTCGTAGTAGCCCAGGCCCTGCTCGAGGATCGTGCGCCGCGAGAATTTCCAGGACTCGCGCGTCACGCGCTCGATGTTCTCCCTGGTCTGCAGGTGATCCTTGAGGCTCATGCCCGCTCCACGAAGGGCGGAGTATATCACGGATTCAGGGGAGCCTGCGCAGCTCCTGGCCCAGCCTGGAGCGCAGGGACGAGACGAGGCGGGAGGCCACCTCCTCCATCGATGGCGCTCGATCGAGGATCTCTTTCATCGAGGTCACTGCGTGGTCGGTGAGGCCGCATGGCACGATGAGGGTATAGCCGCTCAGGTCCGTGGTCACGTTCACGGCGATCCCGTGCCCCGTGATGGACCTGGAGATGGACACGCCCGCAGCCGCGATCTTCGCCGGCGGGCCGTTCGGCGGCTGCGCGAACACGCCGATCAGGCCCTCGATGAGGAAGGCGTCGATCCCGAACCCCTCGAGCGTTTCCTGGACGGCGTCGAGCAGCAGGCTCACGTACCTGCGGCCTCCCAGGCGCCTTCGCTCCAGGTCCAGGATCGGGTAGATCACCAGCTGGCCGGGAGCGTGATAGGTGACCTCTCCACCGCGGTTCGTGCGTACCACATCGATGCCCAGCCTCGCGAGCCTCTCCCGTGGACACGTCACCATGTCCTGGTCGGCCATTCGTCCCAGCGTGATCACTGGCGGGTGCGTGATCACGATGAGCGACTCCGGCCCTCCCGCCCTGACCGTGCCCTGTGCCCTGTCCTGCAGCGCGAGGCCCTCCGCGTACTCCACCTCGGGCACGGTCGAGATCGCCTCGTGGGCGCGGAACGACGTGCGGACGAACGGGCCGGCGGCGACGTGCGTGAAACCTGCATCGAGGGCCTGCGCCCGGATCTCGTCCCACGCCTCGGGCGTGACGTACTCCTCGACGGGGGCATGACCGTCCGTTGGCATCAGGTACTGGCCAAGCGCGATCAGCTCGACGCCGGCACCGCGCAGGTCCACGAGCGTCTCCAGGACCTCCTCGCGGGTTTCGCCCAGGCCGAGCAGGAGGGAGCTCTTCGTCCTGATCTGTGGGGCGGCGCGCTTTGCCTCGCGCAGCACCTCGAGGCTCCTGTCGTAGTCGGCCCTGCCGTCGCGAACCAGGGGCGTGAGCCTCCTGACGACCTCCACGTTGTGCGCGAGGACGTCCAGTCCGGCGTCGAGCACGCTTCTCAGCGGCCCGTCGTCGAAGGCGGGGATCAGGGCCTCGATGCTCACGCCGGGCAGGTGCTCGCGCAAAGCCAGGATCACCCGGGCGATGTGGCCGGCGCCGCCGTCCTCGAGGTCGTCGCGCGTGACCGACGTGAGCACTACGTGCCGGAGGCCCAGGGTCCTCGCGGCCTCGACCACGCTCATCGCCTCGCACGGGTCGGGGGGCGGGAGAGCCCCGTCGGCCGTGGCCACCGAGCAGAACCTGCAGCTGCGGGTGCACCGGTCGCCCATGAGCAGGAACGTCGCGGTTCCCGATTCCCAGCACTCTGCCTTGTTCGGGCAGCGCGCCTCGTCGCACACGGTGTGCAGGTCGTGCTCGCGCAAGAGCCTGCGGACGCGCGCGTAGCCCTCGCCGCCGGGAAGCCGTGTGCGCAGCCATGCGGGCCGGAGCTCTCTCTTGGATGTGCGCGGCATGGTTTGACGAATGTAGGACGCAACCGCGCGCTCATCAAGCGCCGGTCTCGTTGCAGGCCGCGTGGGCCTGTGCTAGCGTCTGCCTGCCCCGGTAACAGCGGCCTGAGAACCCCGCCAGGCCCGGAAGGGAGCAACGGTATCGGTGATCGCTGTGTACCGGGGTATTTCAGCCCTTCTCCCGTCCATTTCCCGAGATGCACCAGTGACCGTCGACCGTCTGCTCGATGGCCTCGGCCCGGCCGAGCTCCTGCAGCGTCCTTGCGAGATCGCCGGGATCGATGCCCATGGACGCGGCGAGCTCGCTCGCGGTGCAGGGGCGGCGTTCGAGCACGGCCAGCACGTCGCGGGGCAGGGCGGTCGAGGGGCGCGCATGCGCGGTCTCGCGCGCGGCGATCACCTCCGCGCTCGGACCGAACATCGCCGCGATGCGCTGCATCTGCTCGCCGTCCAGGGCCAGCTGGCGGCGTCCCGGAGTGGGCCTCACCGGCGTGTTCACGAGGATCGCGTCGGGCTCGATGGACCGTGCCAGCGCGGCGAGCCTCTCCAGGTGCACGGGCGCGTCGTTGACTCCGCGCGCCACGAGCACCTCGAGCAGGTAGCGGCCGCTGGCCTCCTGCCTCAGTGCCCGCAGGCCTTCCACCATCGCGTCGAAGTCCACGTCCGGGTGCGGCCGGTTGATCCGGCGGAACGTCTCCGCGTCCCCGGCGTCCAGCGAGGGACTGATGATCTCGGCGCGTGAGGCCTCGGAGCGCACCTGCGGATCGCCCATCAACGCCCCGTTGGTCAGCACGACCACGGGAGCCTCGCACATCTCGTGCAGGCCATCGATGAGCTCTCCCATGGACAGGTAGAGCGTGGGCTCGCCCGAGCCGGCCAGCGTGAGCACGTCGGGCGTGCACCGGGCCAGGGCCTCGCGCACGTCCGCCAGCACGTCGGTCACGGGCACGAGGTCCTCGCGCGTGGTCGAGAGCGTCGTGGTGCGGCCCTGCTGGCAGTAGACGCAGTCGTAGCAGCAGGTCTTCGGCTCGAGGGGGTCGATGCCCAGCGAGAGGCCGAAGCGGCGGGACGGGACCGGGCCGTAGACGTTCCTGCGGCGGGTCACGCGGCGGATCGCCTAGAAGTCACGGAAGAGGTAGTTGAGCTTCGTGTCCAGGGCGGAGGCGATCTTGTACAGCGACGAGAGGCTCGCGCTCGACTCGGCGCGCTCGATCTGCGACAGGAGCGAGACGCTCAGTCCCGTGCGGTTCGAGATGTGCTTGAGCGTGAGCTTCTTCTTCTTGCGCTGGGCTCGTATCTTGGCACCGATGGCCCGGTGCAGCTCCTCCTCGGGATCGGTCAGAAGGCCCTTCTTCTTGACGATGCGACGGATGACGTCCTTGAAGTCCTTGGGCGAGAAGGGCTTACGGATGTAGTCGAACACCTCCATCTTCATGGACTCGAGCGCCGTCTCGAGGCTCGGATAGCCCGTGAAGATGACGATGGACGCCTCGGTGTCCACCTTCCTGATCTCCTTGAGCAGATCGAGCCCGTAAACGCCGGGCATCATGAGGTCGAGGACGATCATGTGGAATCCACCCTTGCGGACCACTTCTGCCGCCTGACGCCCATCCTGCAGCGTCTTGACCTGGTAGCCCTCCCCCTTGAGGAAGGTTTCCATGAAGTCGCAGATGTCCTTGTCGTCGTCGATGATGAGGATCTTGAAGCGAATCTTCGGCTTGATGGATACCATGACCTGGTCCCTCCCTTGGTCGGGGCGAGAGGATTTGAACCTCCGACTCCATGGTCCCGAACCATGTGCGCTACCAGGCTGCGCTACGCCCCGGATCAGTGTTCTACATATACTGTAATCGTCCGACTGCCGTCAATACCGAACTTCAACATTGCGACACGTACGGGAGAAAAAAGGTCGGACTGCAATGGGGTTAAGGCGAGAGGGGGGCCGCCCGACATGGGAATCGCCACTCCGATCGGTCGAGATCGGACGATTCCATGCTGGTGGAACGGGCGCGTTCCGCCTCGCGTGGAATCAGCTTCCCGAGAAGAAACCCACGATCCTGTCCCAGTACCGGGAGATGTCGTTGTAGAACACGAGCACCACGAGCAGCCCCACGATCCCCATTCCGACGTACTGGTAGATCACGCGGAAGCGGTCGGAGAGGGGTCGTCGCCGGACGGTCTCGATGAGCATGAGCAGGATGACGCCTCCGTCGAGGATCGGGATGGGCAGCAGGTTGATGATTCCCAGGTTGATGGAGATGAGGGCCATCGTGTCGAGGTAGGTCTCCCACCCCGCCTTGGCGCTCCTGCCCGCGATGTCGAAGATCAGGATCGGTCCACCGATCGTCTTCAGCGAGATCTTTCCCTGGAACAGCCGTGCGAACAGCAGGCCCGTGATCTTGATGTAGTACCACGTTCCCTCGAAGGCCCCCTCGAGGGCCGTCGCCAGCCTGCGGGGATTCGGGATGCGCTCGTCCCTCTTGTAGAGGTTGAAGTTCGAGGCGCCGAAGGTGTAGCGCGAGTGCTCCTGCCCGAAGTCGTCGACCACCGTCTTCTTGAGCTGCCTGACGCTCGATGTGACGAGGATGCCGCCTGGCTTCTCGAACGTGATGCGGTGCAGATCGTCCGGATAGGTCCTGAGCGTGTTCGTCAGCTGGTCCCAGATGCGGACCTCGACGCCGTTGATGCCAGCGATCCTGTCGCCGGCCCTGATCCCCGCCTTGTGTGCGGGTGTGCCAGGCCGGACCTTCGAGACGTAGCTCTCGCTCGAGGCGGCTCCGAGCCGGTCGAGCCGGGTGCCCCTTCCGGCCGCGAACGTGAGCGTCGCCGTTCCTGCCTCGTAGGTGTGGATGCTGCCCACGGGCGAGCTCACGGGCACGGGCCTGAGGAACGTCACCTCGAGCTTCGCGGGTCCATCGGCCTCGAGCTTCTTCTCGAGCTCGATCCACTTGCTGATGGGATCGCGGTCCACGGACATGATGAGATCCCGGGACCGCAGCCCGGCCCGTGCGGCCGTTCCGTCGGGATCCGTGATCTGGATCACGGGCCGCGGGAAGATCGGGTAGACGCCGATGCGTCCCACCTCCTCTGTCAGGCCGAGAACGGCGATCACGGTCTCCGTGGCCTTGCGCGGCACGATGGTGGACTCGAGCCTCTTGCCTCCCCGCATGTAGGCGATCTTTACGGTGCGTCCCGCCGCCTCGCCGACGGCCTCGCGCAGATCCTCGAAGCCGTTGATGGGCGTGTCGTCGATCTGCACGATGCGGTCACCCGGTTCGAGCCCGGCGACGTCGGCGGGATCTCCAGGCACCAGGGTTCCGACCGTGGCCGGTTCGATCTCCCCGGCGAGGACGGAGAGCACGACGAAGTAGATCAGGACGGGGAAGATGAGGTTCATGAGGGGGCCCGCGACGACGATGACGAACCTCTTCCACACCGGCTGCATGTGAAAGGCCCTCTTCATCTCGCTCTCGGGCACCTCGTCCCCCGCGTCCTCGCCGAGCATCTTGACGTAGCCTCCGAGCGGGATCGCCGAGATCACGTACTCTGTCTCGCCGACGGTCTTCGAAAGGAGCTTTGGCGGGAATCCCAGCGAGAAGGTCAGCACCTTGACCCCCAGGATCTTGGCCCACATGAAGTGCCCGAGCTCGTGCACGAAGATGAGGACGCCGATCAGGATGAGGAATGGAAGGATCGAGCTCATCAGATGTGGCTATACTGCATAGAAGCGCTCCAAGCAATCGGTACGACTACGCTTTCCAGGGTCGTTCACGGTCCGAGGCGGTTGATGAGCCTGGGGAACGGGATCGTCTCTCGCACGTGCTTGAGGCCGCAGATCCAGGCCACGGTGCGCTCCAGTCCCAGTCCGAATCCCGCGTGCGGGACCGATCCGTAGCGCCGCAGGTCCGTGTACCACGAGAACACCTCGCCGGGCAGCCCGTGCTTCTCGATGGCCCTCTCGAGCGACGCCAGATCGTCCTCGCGCACGCCGCCTCCGACGATCTCGCCGTAGCCCTCGGGTGCCAGCACGTCCATCCCGAGCACCACCTTCTCGTTGTCGGGGTCCCGCTTCATGTAGAAGGCCTTGATCGCCGCGGGAAAGCGGTGGATGATCACCGGGCTCGTGTGTGTGCTGGCCAGGATCGTCTCCTCGTCTCCGCCGAAATCATCGCCCCACTCAGCCGGCTGGTCCGCCTTCTTCAGCGTCTCCACGGCCTCGTCGTAGCTCATCCTGGAGAAGGGTCTCGCAACGGCCTCGAGCTTCGAGACGTCCCTCTCGAGAGTCTCGAGTTCCTCGCGGCGTCTTTCGAGCACGCGGTCCAGGATGGCCATCACGAAGTCCTCGACCAGCTCCATGTCCTCGTCGAGATCCATGAACGCCGCCTCGGGCTCGACCATCCAGAACTCGGTGAGGTGGCGACGGGTCTTGGACTTCTCGGCCCGGAACGTGGGCCCGAAGCAGTAGCACTTGCCGTGGGCCATGCAGCCGGCCTCCTGGTAGAGCTGGCCGCTCTGCGTCAGGAAGGCGTTCTGGCCGAAGTATCCGGTCTCGAACAGGGTGCTGGTGCCCTCGCACGCGGCCGGCGTGAGGATGGGGGCGTCGATGAGCACGAAGCCATGACCGTCGAGGTAGTCCCTGATCGCGGACACGATCTCGGCGCGCACCCGCATGATCGCGTGCTGTCGTCTCGAGCGCAGCCACAGGTGGCGGTGGTCCATGAGGAACTCGACCCCGTGCTCCTTGGGAGAGATGGGGTAGGGCTCCGCCATGGACACGAGCGAGAGGTCCCGCACGCCCAGCTCGAAGCCGATGGGCGAGCGCTCGTCCGCCCGGACCTCTCCCGTCACGATCACGCTCGACTCCTGCGTCAGGTTCTTCGCGAGATCGAACGTCTCGATCTCCACGTCCTTCTTGAACAGCACGCACTGGATGATGCCGGTGCCGTCTCTGAGCTGCAGGAAGCAGAGCTTGCCCTTGGTGGTGGAGTTGTAGAGCCAGCCCCGCAGCGTGACGACTTCTCCCTCGTGCCGGGATATCTCGGCGATGCTGACGATCGGGGGCTCGGTGCTCATGGAACTCTCCATCTTGATAATGCGTCC
>JAFDER010000440.1 GCA_019310245.1 Deltaproteobacteria bacterium | reverse complement strand
CCTGTCTGGAGGGATTTCACGACGTGAACGGCCTCATCGTGGACGGATGCGAGTACGAGTGCACGGCGACCGTCGACATGGAGTCCGACGACGACGGTACGTGCAGTGACGAGATGGACAACGACTGCGACGGACGCGTGGACCTCGACGACCCCGACTGCTCCGACTGCTATCCCGAGTACTGCGACGAGCTGGACAACGACTGCGACGAGTTCATCGACGAGGACTTCGACCTGTCGAGCGACCCCGTGAACTGCGGGGCCTGCGGCACGGTCTGCCTCATGCGCCCGCACGCCATCCCCGCCTGCGTCCTCGGCGAGTGCACGATCATCTGCGAGGCGGGGTGGGTGAACGAGGACCTCGACGATCTGAACGGCTGCGAGGGCGTCTGCGTTCCCGACATTCCGGACGAGTCCCTCTGCGACGGCACGGATGCGGACTGCGACGGCCTCGTGGACGAGGACTACGTCCCTTACCCGTGCGGCGCGGGCGTGTGCGAGACCGACTCGGTGTGCTGGGCCGGGGTCGAGGACTGCGTGCCCGGATTGCCGCTCGCCGACGACGATACTGTCTGCGACGGCCTGGACGAGGACTGCGACGGTGACGTGGACGAGGAGTTCGTGCCGTCCGACGTCTGCATCGGCCACTGCCGGAGCACCGCCACGTGCGTCGACGGCGCAGAGGTGTGCGGCGACCCCACCGGTACGGTGGACACGATCTGCGACGGGCTGGACGACGACTGCGACGGGGAGTCGGACGAGGACTACGTTTCCTACACGTGCGGGTCGGGCGGGTGCGTCCGCGAGTCGACCTGCATCGGTGGCGTGGAGGACTGCATCCTCGGCGGACCCGCGCCCGAGATCTGCAACGGCTCCGACGACGACTGCGACGGCAGCATCGACAACGCCCCTCCCGGTGACATGTGCCCGACGCCTCCTCACGGAGACCCCGCCTGCATCGCCGGCGTCTGCGGTGTCGGTAGCTGCGATGTGGGCTGGTACGACATCGATGGCGCACCCATCAACGGCTGCGAGTGCACGGTGGAGTCCGGGGAGATCGGCGCTTCCGACCACACGAGCGCCGTGAGCATGGGAGATATCCACGACACGGGCGCATCGAGGACCGTCTCGGGGAACGTCATCCCGGACGGAGACGTTGACTGGTTCACGTTCAGGGCCGTGGACGATCCCGACGGCGGAACGTCGGACTGCGACCACTTCCGCGTTCACATCGAGTTCACGGCAAACCCCGGCAACGAGTTCAGGATGGAGATTTATCGTGCGGGTGCCAACTACGGTACGGGATCTCCTCCCTCCGGCACCCCGGATTGCACCAACGAGGCCAGGAGCTACGATCGGGACATGTGGCATCGAGGAGAGACGGAGTCCTCGAGCCCTGGTCTCGAGGGCGAGTGCAACTGTTCGAATCCCGAGACTAGTTCCTACAACATCTGCGACAACGACACGGACACGTACTGGATCAAGGTCTACAGGGCCGGGTCCATCGTGACCTGCGGCGATTACACCATCGTGGTCACGAACGGTTGAGCCCTTGCCACGGGTCGGGGGTCTGCACAAGGAGCACGGAAGATGAAGAGCAAGAAGCCCAAGACACCAGACAAGAAGAAGGGACGGGCCATCCCGGCCCTGAAGCGCAAGGCCCTGGTGTTCCTGCAGAGCGAGGAGGGCAAGCTCGCCAAGGGCAACGCCGCGGTCGCCGCGACCTCCCTGCTCCTGCTCGGCGCCGCGCTTCCCGATGACGTGTCGGCCGACGACGGCCAGCCAGGCGCCGCTCCACCGCAGGACGGGGAGACGCCGCTGCTCATGGGCCAGGAGGCCGATCCCACCCACTGCTCTCACGCCTCCCACGGGTCCCACGGGTCCCACGGGTCCCACGGGTCCCACGGGTCCCACGGCTCTCACGCCTCCCACGGCTCCCACGGCTCGCACGGCTCGCACGGCCAGTGGTAGGAGCCGCGCTTCCCTGAGCTACTTGATTTCCGAGGATTTCAATGTATATAGCCCTGGACTTCGAACACACACGCTCATCGGCGTGCACATTCATCTCGAGGAGGATCTCATGAAGCGAGAAATTCTGGTCATCCTGGCCGCGACGGCCCTGGCGGCCTCGGCCTGCAGCGACAGCGGGGGCTGCCTGGAGGGCTACGAGACGTGCGAGGGGGTGTGCACGGACTACCTGACGAACCCGTTTCACTGCGGCGACTGCGAGACGACCTGCGGCCTGGGCGAGACCTGCGTGGACGGCACGTGCACCGTGGTCTGCGACTCGGACTCGACGCTGTGCGGCGGCGCCTGCGTGGACACGGACACGAACCTCGATCACTGCGGCGCGTGCGACAGCGCCTGCCCGGCCGGCGAGGTGTGCGTTGACGGCACCTGCGAGCTGGTCTGCGGCGGGTCGACCGACACCCTGTGCGGCGACGCCTGCGTGGACCTGAGCAGGAACCCGCTTCACTGCGGCGCCTGCGACAACGCCTGCGCGGCCGGCGAGATCTGCTCCAGCGGCTCCTGCGTGCTCTCGTGCGGGGGCTCGACGCCCACGCGCTGCTCCGACGCCTGCGTGGACACGAACACGAACCCGCTTCACTGCGGCGCGTGCGACAATGCCTGCGCGGCCGGCGAGGTGTGCGACACGGGCTCGTGCGTTCCCTACTGCTCGACGGGCCTGACCGACTGCAGCGGCTCGTGCTTCGATCTGGACATTGATCCCGGGCACTGCGGCGACTGCGACACGTCGTGCGCGACCCCCACGAACGCCGCACCCGTGTGCGTGGCCGGTACGTGCGACTTCGTCTGCACCGGCACGTTCGAGGATTGCAACGTGGACGTGAGCGACGGCTGCGAGCTCGACGTGGGCGCCGCCGACCTCGCCAACTGCGGCGCCTGCGGCGCCGTGTGCGAGACGGGCGTGTTCTCGAGCCCCGACTGCACGGCGGGCGTGTGCTCCATCGTCTGCGACACGGGCTACGATTTCTGCGCCACGGACCTCATGGACGGGTGCACCGATCTGCTGACGGACCTGCTCAACTGCGGCACGTGCGGCACGGCCTGCACGGGCGACGAGCTGTGCATCAGCGGCTCCTGCATCGACCTCGGCCCCACGCTCACCGAGATCACGGGAGCGACCGCCACGGAGAACACGTGGCTCCGTACCAACCCCTACACGGACAAGCACGACGGCGGCTGGGTCTACTCCTCCTCCGAGGACGCGATCTATTCAATCTACGGCAACGACCTCTCCGCTCGGCGC
>JAFDER010000085.1 GCA_019310245.1 Deltaproteobacteria bacterium | reverse complement strand
GAGCCCCCTGAGCCGCCTGTCCGACCACACGACCCTCAGCCCGGCGAGGATCTGGCTTCCCGCGGCCGCCTCCCTCGCCCGGCTCACCCTTCCCGCGGCGGCGGGCAGGAGCATGATGAACCCCAGCGACAGGACGAACGTCGCCGCATCGAAGTGGAACAGGTAGACGAGACCGACGAAGGGCAGGACGAGGCCGGCCATCAGGGGACCGACGAACATCGCGAGCTGCCACGAGGTCTGGATCAGCCCGTTTGCGATGGTGAGCTTGCCCTTCGGTGTGATGTCGGGGATGAGGGCGTCGCGCGCCGGGTTGAACAGGGTCGAGACGCAGGCCACGGCGAACGTGACGAGGCCGAGCACGACCGCACCCCTGCCGCCCTCGAGCAGCCCCATGCTGGCCGCAAGGGGGATCGTCATGACGAGCCCGGCGCGGAGCAGATCCGCCAGCGCCATGACGGTGCGCCTGTTGTAGCGGTCGGCCACCACGCCGGCGAACAGACCGATGAGCAGCGTGGGCAGGTACGCGCTCATGGCGGCCAGCCCGGTCAACGCCTTCGACCCCGTCAAGTCGAGCATGAGCCACATCAGCGCGATCATGTACACCGAGTCGCCGGCCTGGCTCAGGACCTGCCCGCCCCACAGGAGCATGACGTTGCGCCCGACCCAGAACGAGCCCGGTGATTTGCGCCCAGGCGACATCGATCTCGTCCGCAAACTATGTTAAACACGGAATGATTGCAATGCAGGCACCCCGGGTGCCCTCGCGAGAGGAGAAGATGATGGTCCTGGGATTTGTACGCCGCGGCGTTCAGGAGATGATGATCGCCCGCGCTGACTCGGCAAAGAACCACATCATCTTCAAGCAGCCCGACGAGACCATCCCGTTCGGCTCCCAGCTGACGGTCGACGCGGACGAGGTGGCCGTCTTCTTCAAGGACGGCAAGGTCGTCGCCGTCATGCCACCCGGCCGGCACACGCTGCAGTCGGCCAACCTGCCGTTCCTCTCGAACCTCGTGGACTCGTTCACGGGCGGGAACGTGTTCAAGGCGGAGGTGTTCTTCGTCCTGATCCGCGAGATCCCGAACATCAAGTTCGGCGGCAAAATAGGCGCCGTCGAGGATCCCAAGAGCGGCGTCCCCGTGGTCACGATGGTGCACGGCACGTTCTCCATCAAGGTGGTGGACCCGCAGAGGCTCATCCTCGGGCTGGTGGGCATGCAGTCATCGGACAACGAGGCGTTCCTGTCCTGGTTCCGGGAGCAGACCCTGAAGGTCATCCGCGACCGGGTCGCCGAGCTGCTCGTCAAGCAGAAGTGGCCGCTCCTCGACGTGACGAGCGGCGCGTACACCGAGGAGATCGAGCAGATGGTCATCCAGGGCGTCCAGCCCCACGTGGCGGACTACGGCATCCAGGTCGTGCGCTCCGGTAACTTCGTCATCACCATGTCGGACGAGGACCGGGACAACCTCAAGAAGCTCTACACGGACGCGGCCTACGTGCGCATGGCCGGCGGCATGCAGGGCTTCCAGCAGTTCTCGGCCGGCAAGGCCATGATGGGCGCCGGCGAGGGCATGGCGCAGGGCGGCGGGGGCGGCGGCGAGGGAGGCATGGGAGGAGCGGGAGGCGCGATCCTGGGCGGCGCGGGGCTCGGCGTGGGATTCGGGATGGCCCAGATGTTCTCCCAGCAGGGCGGCATGATGGCGGGCAGCCAGGGGCCGGCAGGACCCCAGGGCGGGTTCCAGCAGGGCACGGCCCAGGGCGGGGCTCCGGGAGCGCTCGGCCCGGCCACGCCGGCTCCGGGAGGCGCTGCGGGGCAGCCCACCCAGGGTACGGGCGTCAAGTGCCCGCACTGCGCCGCCGTCGTGGTGCCGGGCAAGTTCTGCGCCGAGTGCGGCAAGCCCCTCGCTCCCGAGAAGCGCTACTGCCCGTCGTGCGGGGCGGAGGTGGGAGCGAAGGCCAAGTTCTGCGCGGGCTGCGGCACCAAGATGCCGGAGTAGCCCTCCTTGGCAGACACCGAGACCCTCGAGCTGGCGGTCCAGGAATCGACGGCGGGCGAGCGCGTGGACAGTGCCGCCGCGCTCCTGTCGGCCGGCCGCCTGTCGCGCTCACAGGTCAAGAGGCTCATCGAGGCGGGGGACCTGCTCGTCGACGGGAGGCAGGTGAAGCCCTCGGAGAGGCTCGCGGCCGGCCAGACGATCACCGTCTTCATTCCGCCGCCGCCGCCCTCCGACATCGTCCCCCAGGACATCCCGATCGACGTGGTGTTCGAGGACGAGCACCTCATGGTGATCATGAAGCCCAGCGGCCTCGTGGTCCACCCGGCCGCGGGCAACCCCGACGGCACGCTCGTCAACGCGCTCATGCACCACCGGGGCATCGCCTGCGGCGATCCCGGCCGGCCCGGCATCGTCCACAGGCTCGACAAGGACACGAGCGGGCTGATGCTCGTGGCCAAGCAGGAACACGCACACACGGCTCTGGCCAGGATGATCGCCGAGCGGCACGTCACCCGCGAATACGTCGCGCTCGTCGCGGGCAGTCCGGACGGCGAGGGGGAGATCCGCACGCCTTACGGCCGCTCGCCGCGGGACCGCAAGCGCTTCACGACGCGGATCCAGGGAGACGTCCGCGCCGTCACGCGCTACAGGATCGAGACGCGCTTCGGCGGCGGAGCGGCGGCCCTCGTGCGATGCGTGCTCGAGACCGGCAGGACGCACCAGATCCGCGTTCACATGAGCGAGTCCGGATGGCCGCTCATCGGCGATCCCATCTACGGACGCCTGCCAAAAAAGGGCCCGCTGCGCGACATCGCCGAGGAGACGCCACGCACCATGCTCCACGCCGCCCACCTCGAGCTCACGCACCCCGAGACGGGCGGCTGGCTGGAGTTCACGCGAGAGCCTCCCGCCGACTTCAGGCAGATCGCGGATCGGCTCGCGGCCCTCTGATCGCAAAAAGCGTCAGCCGGGAGGCGCGTGCGCATCCGCCTCGATGAGGTGATGCGCGAGCGGCAGGAACAGCTCGATGAAGCGCTCGATCACGAGCAGGCGGACTTCCTGTCGGGCAGGCTCCACGTCCGCATCCAGGACCGTGATCCTCTCCTCGCCGCGCTCGAACCGGACGCTCAGCGTACGGTCCCACAGGTACAGCTCGTCGAGCCCGCGGCCTCCGCT
The DNA here is from genome assembly GCA_019310245.1 of Deltaproteobacteria bacterium. Classification (GTDB taxonomy): domain Bacteria; phylum Myxococcota_A; class Polyangia; order DRWM01; family DRWM01; genus JAFDER01. The sequence goes on along the minus strand of JAFDER010000085.1, from coordinate 7,418 downwards.
GCCGACGATCAGGCGCTCGGCCGGCCAGTCCTCGGAGAGAAGGTCGAGCCCCTGGTCGCACGGACCTGGGTGGACGCCCAGCAGGCCGCCGATCGTGGCGGGCACGTCCAGCTGGCTCGCGAGCCGTCCCTCGAAGGGCTCCCACCCCTCCGACTCGTCCGCATCGGGCCCGACGACCATGAACACGGAGTCGAAGCGCAGCGGCCGGCCCTCGGAGATGGCCTCGGTGTTCACGATGAGGGGCGCGTGATCCGAGACGATGACGAGATACGTGCCGCGCCCCCTCTCCCGTTCGAGGTACCAGTCGTAGAACACGCCGAGCTGCGCGTCCATGTACGCCAGGGTCTCGTGGAAGAGATCGTGCTGCGAGCCTCCGAAGCGGCGCGGCCAGTCGTCGGGCACCTCGTAGGGATGGTGCCCGGAGAGCGTGGCGAACGCCATGAGGTACGGAACGTCCGGCGACTCCTGCGCGTGCATCTCGATCCACCGCCTCGTGCGGGAGAACATCTCGCCGTCCGACAGGCCCCAGCCGTATCGCGGGGAGGGATCCTCGTCGTGGAGCTCGTGCATGACGTCGAAGCCCACCATCTCGAGGTAGGCGCGCTTCTGCTCGAAGCCCAGCCCGGCTCCGTGAAAGTAGGCCGTGCGGTAGCCGCGCTTCTCGAGGGCCTGCGGGAAGCCCCTGAACCGGGGCAGCGGCGTGCGCCAGAAGAGCACGTCCCAGGGCTGGGCGGGCTGGCCCGAGAACAGTGCCGGCAGGGCCTGGCAGGTCTGCGTTCCCACGGCGTGGAACCTGCGAGCCGAGAAGCCCGATGCGGCGATCCTTCTCAGGTTGGGAAGCAGCCACCGGCCGTCGGGCCGCGCCTCGAGCTCCAGCTCGCCCACGCTCTCGACGATGACGAGGATCACGCTTCGTCCGTTGGCCTCCCGCCGGGCCTGCCGCTCCCGGGCGCCGCACAGAGGCGCCGCCGGGGCTCCGCTCGCGAACGGCTCGAGCCCCAGGATGATCTGGAGCTCGGCCACCTCCTGCCGGGTGATCCCGCCGGACCCGGACGAGGCCGGCTGCCAGGCGCTCGCGAGCAACGCCGCAAGAGGGGTGCGCACCGACCAGCGGTGCCTCGATCCCAGCAGATCCGGGTTCGCGTGGATCGCGACGGTCCACAGCACACCGCCCAGGAGCGCACCTGCAGCCGCGAGAACGCTCGCGCGCCTCGCCGCGCCGCCGGACCGCTTCCTCAGGACCAGGTACAGGACGAGCAGGATCGACCATGCGACGAGCACCTCTGCCGCGAACCAGAAGGGGCGGCCTCCGGAGGCCAGCGAAGAGGCGACGTGTCCGAGCTGGCCGAGGTAGACGAGGATCACGGACGCGCCGGGCGGCGCGCCCAGGACCGCCTCGTACTGCAGCATGATGCCGGACACGAAGATCAGGACGAACAGCAGGGGCATCACGACCCACGCCGCGCGCTTCCAGGCGAAGAGGGGAGCTCCGAGCAGCAGGCCCTCGAGCATGAGGCCGGGAAGCGACAGCAGCGAGCCGAGACCTCCGGGGCCCAGCGCCTGCAGGATGACGATCCTGGCGAGCACGAGGACCAGCGCGTAGCCCGCGGCCCAGACGAGCGCGCAGGCGGGCCACGGCAGGGGCCGGATGGATGGAGTGTTCAGCGTCACCTGGGCTCCCGATTCCGGGAGCATGTTATCACCTGCGGCGGCTAAATACGTCCTCGTCGGTCCCCTACACTCAGCAGCCTGTGAGCCGCGAAAAACGTCCACGGCGGGAGGACACTTCAGCAGCCGGTGGAACTCCTGAACCTGTCGTCGACTGGCAGTCGAGAGAGCTGCCGCCTCGGAGCATCGCCTCGTTCGTCTGCACGTAGGCTGCCTGCGGTCCCCCCGACCGCGCACGTTCCCCGGGCGACCAGGGCGTGTCGGGGCGCGGGGTCAAGAGGCACCATAAAGTTCCCCGGTGTCGGAGTGCCCCGCGCTCCGCAGCCCGTGCAGCAGCGTGCCGCAGACCGATGAGAAGCTATTTAGTTGGCTTCCTCGAAGTCCGCGTCGATGACGTCGTCGTCGGCGCCGCCCTTGGGTGGAACGTCGCCGGACGGAGGCGGCGCACCGTCGCCGGGTCCGGCCTGGGGTCCGGCCACGTGCTTGTACATCTGCTCGGCCACCTTGTGGAACTCCTTCTCGAGAGCCTCCATCTTGCTCTCCATGAGAGCCTTGTCCTCCGCGCTGATGGCCTCGCGCAGCTCCTTGATGGCCGTCTCGACGCGGGTGCGATCGGCCTCGTCGATCTTGTCCTTGTGCTCCTTGAGCGTCTTCTCCATCGAGTAGCACATCTGGTCGGCCTTGTTCTTCACCTCGATGAGATCGCGCTTCTTCTTGTCGTCCTCCTCGTTGAGCTCGGCCTCCTTCTGCATGCGGTCGATCTCGTCCTGGTTGAGGCCGCTCGAGGCGGTGATGGTGATCTTCTGCTCCTTGCCCGTGGCCATGTCCTGCGCGGACACGTTGACGATGCCGTTGGCGTCGATGTCGAAGGTCACCTTGATCTTGGGGATGCCCCGCGGCGCCGGCGGGAGGCCCTCGAGGAAGAAGCGCCCGAGCGTGCGGTTGCCCGCCGCCATGGGTCGCTCGCCCTGCAGCACGTGCACCTCCACCTGCGTCTGGTTGTCCGAGGCGGTGGAGAAGATCTCGTCCTTGCGCGTCGGTATGGTTGTGTTGCGCCCGATGAGCGTCGTCAACACGCCGCCGAGGGTCTCCACGCCCAGGCTGAGCGGCGTGACGTCGAGCAGCAGCAGGTCCTTGACGTCTCCGGAGAGCACGCCGGCCTGGATTGCGGCACCCATTGCGACGACCTGGTCCGGGTTGACCCCCTTGTGCGGCTCGCGGCCGAAGAAGTTGCTCACCTTTTCCTGGACCATCGGGATGCGCGTCGAGCCGCCCACGAGCACGACCTCGTCGATGTCGCTGGGCTTCTTCTTGGCGTCCACCAGGGCCTGCTTGACGGGCTTCATGGTCCGCTCGATCAGATCCTCCATGAGCGACTCGAGCTTGGCGCGAGTGAGCTTGAGGTTGAGGTGCTTGGGCCCGGCCGCGTCGGCCGTGAGGAACGGCAGGTTGATCGTGGTCTCGAGAACGTTGGAGAGCTCGATCTTGGCCTTCTCCCCCGCCTCCTTGAGGCGCTGGATGACCATCTTGTCCTTCGAGATGTCGATCCCCTGGTCCTTCTTGAACTCGGCGGCCAGGTACTCGATGATCCTCTGGTCGATGTTGTCCCCGCCCAGGTGCGTGTCGCCGTTCGTGGAGACGACCTGCACCACGTTGTCTCCCACCTCGAGGACCGAGATGTCGAACGTCCCGCCTCCGAAGTCGTAGACCGCGATGAGCTGGTCCTTCTTCTTGTCGAGTCCGTAGGCGAGCGCGGCGGCCGTCGGCTCGTTGACGATGCGATCGATGGTCAATCCGGCGATCTTGCCGGCATCCTTGGTGGCCTGGCGCTGCGAGTCGTTGAAGTACGCGGGCACGGTGAGGACGGCCTTCTCCACCTTCTCGCCCAGGTACTCCTCGGCTGCGCGGCGCAGCTTCTGCAGGACCTTGGCAGAGATCTCCGGAGGCGAGTACTTGTGGCCCTTGACCTCGACCGAGACGTCGCCGTTGGCCGTCTCCACGACCTTGTACGGCACCATCGTGATCTCCTCGGCCACCTCGCTGAATTTCCGGCCCATGAACCGCTTGATCGAGTAGACAGTGTTCTCGGGGTTCGTCACGGCCTGCCTCTTGGCGATCTGGCCGACGAGGATCTCGTCCTTTTCCATCTCCCACGCCACCACGCTCGGGGTGATGTAGTCCCCCTCCTCGTTCGTGATCACCCTCGGCTTCTTGCCGTCCATGATGGCCACCACGCTGTTGGTGGTCCCGAGGTCGATTCCGATGGTCTTTCCCATGACCTGACTCCTTCGAGAAGCTGCGTCTTTTTCCTGAGCTTCCAACGGGAAAGTTAACCACGGCCCCCCTGATGTCAAGGCGGGGCAGATCACCGGTAACCATCCGAATCCAGGGAAGATAACGGCGGTCGCGGCGCTCAGGAAGGATCGAGGATCGCCCCGGGATCGAGCGTGCTGCGAAGCAGTGAGAAGAAGGTGTCGAACGCCGGTTCGGCGGCAAGCACGCTCGATGGAGAGACCACGAAGGGCCCGTGGTGGGCGGTGACCGTGCCGCCGAGCGACCGCACCCTCTGTGCGGCCTCCGCGATCACGGCCGGCACGTCGCCGCTGGGGTCGGCCGAGCGATCGATCCTCGCCGTCCAGGTCACGGCGCACCCCTCGTGCAGGAAGTCCGACACCCGCATCGTGGCCAGCCCGTCTCCGAGCAGGCCTGCCACGGCCCGGGCAAGCACCTCGGCGCCGGCCCAGCCCGTCGTGGCCGTGAGATGATCGGCGTGCTCCGCATCGAGCACCTGCGAGCGCACCGGCCGGCAGGCCAGGTGGAAGTCCTGCGCCTGGATCCTGCCCGCGCGCTCGCGGATGATCTCGCAGGCGGCGGCGTGAAAGATCTCGACGAGCCTCGGCTCTCCCTCGAACCCGGCGACCAGCACGGTGCCCACGGCATCCTGTCCCTGGTTGCCGGGGACCATGCCGGGCTCGTAGATCCGGGCGAACGCGGGCCTGAGTCCGTCGTGGACGATCCGTGCCGCGCAGGCGAGCCCCTCCCCCAGCCCGTCCATCACCGCCGCGACGATCTGCCGCGCCTTCGGCAGGCGGTGAAACCTCACGTAGGCCGAGGTGAGGATGCCGAGCCTGCCCTCGGCTCCGAGGAAGAGCTGGGACAGGTCCGGCCCCACGGCCCGGCGCGGCGCGGGCTTGATGCGGAACGGCCTGCCCGTCGGCAGCACGCCCTCGATGCCGATCGCCGACTGCCAGGGCTTCTCGAAGAGCACGGACGCCTCGGCCCACCCCTGCCCGCTCAGGAAGCCACCCAGCTTGGGATTGACATACGGCATGAGCGGGAAACCGAGCGTGAACCCGTGGTCGCGCAGCGTCACCTCGAGATCCCTGACGCGGATGCCCGCGCCGGCGTGCACGGTCAGGGCTTCCTCGTTGATGGCATGCACGTCCGAGAGCCCGGAAAGGTCGAGCTGGATCACACCCTCGTCCCCGCCGGAGCCCTCGGGCCGCACCACAACGCCCGTCTCCGAGGCGAGCCTGAGCACGCGCGAGACCTCCGAGGGGTTGTCCGGAGAGACGCGCCAGACCCTTCCTACCGGCTCCTCCACCACGCCCGAGGGAAGGGCGTGCTTGAGCATGGAGCCGATGTCCTCGGGGTCCGCCACTCTTGCCTACGCGCTCGTCATGCGCTTGGTCAGGTATGCCAGGATGGACAGCGTCATCTCGAAGGCGAACAGGGCGTCCTCCCTGGTCACCGGGATGTGCTCGTCGCCGTAGGCCTCCATGAACCTCTGCTGGTAGAGCCTCAGGTACGCGATCAAGCTCCCCAGGGCGGAGCGCACGTCCTTGTAGTGCTCGTGCGGCAGGGCCTCGCGCAGGAGCCTCTCGAACCCGGTCTCGCCCTCGCCGCTCGCGGCCGCGCCCACGGACTCGAACACGTTCCAGAGCTTGATCAGCACGAGCCTCCAGTTCTTATCGGCCAGCGCCTGCTGCGCCTCGTTGAGCTGCAAGAGGGCCTCCTCGTAGCCCGGCACGAGCTGGATGGCGCGCAGGGGAAGCTCGAAGACCTCGCTCTGGCCGTGCTCGAACGTCTTGAGGATCCCCAGCCACGGATCGCGGGCGATGGAGTACGGCTCCTTCTGCAGGTGGTCGACGTGCTCGCGCTCGAACGAGGAGCCGCGCACGCCCAGGATCGAGGCGTCCATCCTCAGGTCCACGCTCTCGGCACCCGCGCGGTTGGCCTCGAGAAGATCGAGGATCTCCCTCGTGAAGCACACGGTGAGCCTGAATCGCGTGCCCTGTCCCGGCTCCAGCGCCCGGCCGTCGAGCATGGTGTGCTCGGGCGACTGGATGCGGCGATTCATGAAGTAGATCGCGTACTCGAGGAACAGCGGGATGCGCGGATCCTCCGACGCGTTGATCACGTTTCCGTACAGGTCGAAGCTGCGGATGGGCGGCGGCACCACGTTGACGGGCGCGTGGTCGAAGGCGATCTGCCATCCCTGTGCGGCCATCCGCCGACGATATCACACGGGCCGGAGGATCGGCTAGCGCTCCAGCAGGTCCCTCTCGACGAGGACCGTCTTGCCGTCCACGCCCTCGTACTCCACGCTCAGGACCATGCGGCAGCTCTCCCGGAAGAACTTGAACTCGGGAACGAACGGCAGGTTGATCCTGGCCAGGTCACGCACCGCGACGGTGACCTCGCCCTCGTGGGCCTGCCCCGGCTCGAGCACGAAGCCGCCCAGGGCATCGAGCGTGATCGAGAGATCCGGATCCCGCGTGTTGACGAGCACGGCCTTGATCCTGTCGGCCAGCACGCGCCGCGAGCCCATCACGAGGATGAAGTAGCTCGCCTTGAACTCCTGGCTGTCCTCGAGGAGCGTGAGCGTGCCGCGCATGCGAACCACAAGGCCCGGCTCCCGGTCCCTCTCGGCGAGCTCCAGCTTCCTGCGCTTGATCGCGAGCTTCTCTCCGGCATGGTGGGCCTGGTTGTCCTGCAGGATCTGCAGGCCCTGCCTCATGTCGTCCAGGATGACGAGCAGCCTCTTGAGGGCCCCGGCCTGCTGCAGGAGAGCCACGGCCACCACGACGAGTCCAACGAGGATCGCGCCCGCGGCGATCGTCAGGGCCAGAGGTGTGGTCAGGCCGTCCATCTTCCATGAATATCCGCTCTTGGAGGATATGGTGTCAAGGCGCGCGCCCTCGGGCCCTTGACGATGAGCGAGATGGAGTTATCTGCCGCTGGGGCCTGGCAAGGTATCCCCCCAACCTCGGCCAGGCCCTTTTTCTTTATCGAGTTGACAAAACACCAGCGACGGACCAGACAGAGGCGGCAGGGAGACCTGCATGTGGGAGCCGAGGACATGGGTGGCAGCGACCCTGGCCCTCGGGATCATCGTTGCCCCCGGCCGGGCAACGGCCGGGTCCGGACCCGCCCTGGCCGAGCCCGCGCCCGCGCCCGATTCTCCGCCGCAGGAGGCCGAGGCCGAAAAGAATCCACCCGACCAGCCAGCCCTCCCCCACGCCGACGACCAGAAGACGTGGGAGAGGGCATACGCGTTCATCAAGATGTTCGATTTCGAGACCCTCTGGTACCTGCACTTCCACTACGGCAACGACGGGGACGTCACCTACAACGAGTTCAGCATTGGGCGCGGGTACCTCACGATGAAGGTGAGGCCCGTCGAGTGGTTCGAGCCGCGCATCACGCTCGACGCCCACCATGACGAATCGGGCGACATGAAGGTGAGG
>JAFDER010000439.1 GCA_019310245.1 Deltaproteobacteria bacterium | reverse complement strand
CGAGCTCACGCCCGAGATGCGCAAGGGCATCCCCGAGTTCCTCGAGGGGTTGTTCAGGCGCAACCCCGACCAGATCCTCCGGGCCATGCGCAGGATGGGCTTCATCCAGAAGGCGGGCAGCGAGGAGACGAGCGAGCGCATCATCGAGTACTTCTACCAGCGCTTCCAGGAGGAGATAAAGATAGAGAGCTTCAACCTCAAGGAGGTGAAGATCGATCCCAAGGTGGGGCTCGACAGCCTCATCGACCTGAGGCGCATGAACATCGGCGTGCGTGACCTGACGAGCTCGTTCAAGGTGCCGCGCGACTTCGTGCTCCTCGAGCGCGTGCTCATCCTGCTCTTTGGCCTGGTCGCCTACCTCGATCCCGATCTCAACCCCACGTCGGTCGTCTACCCCTACATCCAGGACTTCGTCCTCGGCAAGGACAAGGACTGGGAGAACATCATCGTCGACTCGCTGCGCGAGGTGGGGCTGAGCTATCTCACCCTTCCGCAGGACGTGAGGCGCGTGCTCACCAAGGTGCGCGCAGGCGAGATCAAGGTGCGCTCCACGGGCAGCGATGCGCAGGCGAAGCTGCGCTACGCCCTGGGCCGGCAGTACATCTACACCGCCTTCACCCTCGGCTTCTGGGGCACCTCGCTGTACTTCCACAGCGTCGGGCTGTACATTCTCATGGGGATGTTCGGGGTCGTGGGGCTGGGCTCCTTCACCTTGCTGGTGGGCTCCTCCCTGCTCGGACGTCGCTTCCGCAAGAAGCTATGAGCCGCCTTCTTCTCACGACGTTCGCGATCCAGGTCCTCCTGGCGCCTGCAGTGCACGCCCAGGACCAGCCCGAGGAGGTCCCGGAGGAGGACGACGACGTCCAGGACATCCTCGACGAGGACCTGGACGAGGACACGGACCCCGGGGACGAGTCGGACGGTGGATACTCGCCGTCGCCGGCGCTCAAGGGCTCTCCCCCTCCGGACAAGAAGGGCTGGGGGTGGAACCTCGGCGACAAGGTCGACTGGGACTCGTCCTTCTCCGAGGAGGTCGAGGACGCCCCCGCCGTGTTCACGCCGTCACGCCAGAGCGAGGAGCCGTTCCACGCCTCCGCCGCCGTCGATCTGGTGACCGAGATGGACATGGAGGAGGTGCAGGCTGCGACCACCACGCAGGCTCTGTTCGATCTGCCCGGCGTCTTCCTCGTCCAGCCCACGGCCGCCGGCTCCTCTCCGGTGATGCGGGGGCTGCTCGGCCAGCGCATCTCGCTGCTCTTCGACGGCATCCGCCTCGGCCACGCGACGGTGAATCCCGGTCCGTCGCTCCTGGCCGGGCACGTCGATCCGATGAACCTCTCGGCCATCGAGGTCCTGCGCGGGCCGAGCCTCGTGATGGCGGGGCCCATGGCCATCGGCGGGGTCGTGAACTTCATGCCTGCCCTGCCATTCGTCAATCCGCTCGTCTCGTACAGGGCGCAGGGAAGCGTGTCTTACAGGTACGGCTCGGCGGACAACTCCCACGTCCTGCACGGCGAGGTGGACTTCCAGATCCACGATACGGCCGTGAGCGCGGGGTTGAGCTTCGGCTCGTTCTCCACCCTGCAGAGCGGCAACGACCGCCAGCCCTACACCGAGTACGGCTCGCTGTCCTTCGACCTCGCCGTCCGGAAGGCGCTCGGGCTCACGAGCGACCTGCTCTTCTACTTCGGGACGACGAGGCTCGGTCAGGCGTACATGCCCGTCGAGGGTCCGGCGGCCGGAACGAAGGACTTCATGCGGTGGCCGCAGCTCGACCGCAACCTCCTGTACATGAGGTACTCGGCCGAGGAGGCCGGCCCGTTCGAGACGCTCCAGCTCACGCTCGGCATCCAGATGTTCGACGAGAGGCCCCAGCACTTCAGCGAGAGCGCCACCATTCCCTCGACCGCCGTCTGGGACAAGCAGATCCTGCATTCCACATCGGCCTTTGCGCTGTTCTGGAACAGGGCGCCCCTGGGCGGCTGGGGAAGCCTGCTGACGGGCGTCGACTACTACCTGGACCTCGTGGATGCGCAGGGCAGGAGCCAGCAGACGCAGGGAGCCGCGCCTCCCGAGGTGGCGGATCTCGAGAGGCCCGTGCTCGCTGACGGGACCATGGTCCACATGCTCGAGCCCATGGCCATGCTCGACATCTACGCGCTGCAGCCGTTCATGCTCTCCGTCGGAGGGAGGCTCTGGTACCACGATCTGGAGCGCGGTGACGGCCACGATGCCAAGCACCTCGTCGGCGGCTCCACGATGCTCTCGGGCCGTTACCCGCTGGGCGATCTCGCCGCCTTCGTCCTCAACGCGTCCTACGGCACCCGTCCTCCGACCATGTACGAGTACGCAGGCCAGACCTGCGCCCCCATGAGGCAGGTCGTGTCACCGGACATCGAGCCGGAGGGCATCTTCGGGGCCGAGCTCGGAACCAAGTGGAACCTGGGCGTCATCGAGGGCTCCCTCTTCTACGGCTTCACGCTGATCCACGACATGCTGATCCCCGTGGAGGCCTTCCCCGAGACCGTCCCCGAGCAGTGCGCGGCCACGCCCTCCGACTGGTATTCCTGGCAGAACGAGGCCACCGGCTTGCTCCACTCCATCGAGTTCCAGAACCGGGTAAACGTGAAGGAGTTCCTCACGATCGGCACGATCCTCACCTACCAGCACGGCACCCAGAAGCAGGGATCGGTCAAGCAGCCCATGGCCCTCATCCCGCCCCTCTCCGGCACGGTCTTCGTGACGATGCGCTACCCGCGCCAGTACCTCTGGGGAGACGTGAGGCTACGCTTCGCCATCAAGCAGGATCGGCTTCCCGATGGCACCGTTCTCGTGGATTCCGAGAAGGACCCGTTCTTCCTGCTGTCGGTGCGCGGCGGCCTCGACCTCGGCAAGAACCTCCGGCTGTACGTCGCTTTCGAGAATCTCGTCAACCAGGTGCACCGCTGGTACGGCTCGTCGATCGACGGCCCGGGCCGGTCCGTGTTCGTGGGCATCGAGGGCCGTTTGTAGGGGTCAGACCCCGTCCGGGGTCAGACCCCTTCCTTATTGACTCCGGGCAGGGGCGCACCTAACATCCACTTCTTGTGAAAACCGGGGAGCCCCCCGGGAGCACAGGAACTAAGGATTGGAGGTGCGTGAATGAAGCGCCTTGGTGTCGCCATCGCCCTGGTCATCCTTGCCTCGGGTTGCAGCGTCAAACCCGAGGACCTGGAGAAGTGGAAAACAACCCAGAAAGGCCCCGACAAGCTGACAGCCGTCCTGCTCGACGATA
>JAFDER010000438.1 GCA_019310245.1 Deltaproteobacteria bacterium | reverse complement strand
CAGGGGGAGGTCCTTCTTCGGAACGATCCGCACGCTCTTCCTGTCACCCTTGTCCAGCCGCTGGACCTTGAACGCGACCTCCTTGCCGCCGGCCGTGAGCCTGGCCCTCTTCTTCACCTCGTCCGGGTCCACCTTCTGGTTGAAGTACAGGACCACGGGGCGGTCCGGCAGTCCCCACTTCTCCCCGCCGTACGGATCCGAGCTCACCACCTCGGGAGGAGGCGTCTCGAACGTCCAGGTGTAGTCCTCCTCGAGGACCTCTCCCGTCACGGATCTCAGGCCGGCCGGGATCGTCGCCCTGAACGTGGTGGCCTGCGGCACGGACTTCCCGGGAGCGAACATCACGGTCCTCGAGCCCATCCACCGGTACTCGCCCTTGATGGCCGGCTCGATCTTGAACGGGACGAGACCGTCCAGGTAGGGATCCTGGTCGGCCTTGCCGAGCTCCTTCATGGGGTGGTTGAAGCTCACCGAGATCTCGGGCTGGCCCGAGACGGCCCCGCTGGGCGTGGCGAACAGGACGACGAGGCCCCGGTCCAGGCTCGAGCTCTCCTGCTCCTTGAGCTTCAGCCTGGGCTCACCCTCGAAGTCGCCGAACTGGAATGTCAGCCGGCTCGTGGGTCCGCAGGCGATCGCCGCCACGAGGATGACCACGTTGACGACCCTCCGCGGTCCGGGCCCACCCCTGCAACCAAGCGACTTCCAAGTCTTGTTGAGTCCGATCATGAGCGCTCCTGTCCTGTCGCCCCACGGGGGACGTTCCCGAAACGGTTTCATCTGATTGCGACTTGAGCCTCTCCCCGGCCCGTTACAGGATCAAACCGGCGTGCCGGGAAACTGTTCCCGGCCGGACGGACATTTTCTCCCGTGTCAGAAGGAGATGGCGAGGCCGCCCGCGAGCGCCCTCTCGCCGCCGGGCGAGCCGTCGACGAACAGGGTGAGCCCCGCCGGCAGCAGGAGCGCACCACCCAGGCCGACCTGGACGAAGAACCGGTCGCGTCCCTGGATCCTGCCGCCGAGGCCGGGGATGAAGATCGGACCGCCGAACACCCGGGGCGAGACGTAGATCTGCAGGATGTCGAACAGGGTGTACCCCACGGTGAAGCCGAGCCTGAAGTCGGTGCCCAGGACCACGTCCGAGCGGCGGGCCCCGGAGGCGATCGCGCTCCTCGTGAAGGAGGCAGAGAGCGAGGTCACGACGAACGGTACGGGGCCATCCTCCTCCAGCCACCGCCACGCCACGCGCACCGACACGAGGAAGCCAGGACCGAAGCCCAGATCGTGCCCGTCGCCGCGCACCGTGCCCCCGAACACGCCGCCGCCGCTCACCGCCACGCTCCAGCCGCTGCGGAAGAAGTAGCCCAACGAGCCGACGGCCGTCTGCTGGTTCATGACGGGCTCCGTGCCGTCCTCGAAGTGCAGGTAGGACCAGGACTGGCCGTGCATGAGGGAGACCTGCCAGCCGCCGGAGGACCTGGCCTCGTCGTCTCCCCGCGCCGCGTTGCATCCGGTCGGACCGACCGGCACGCCGACCCCTCAGGCCCGGGATTCCGGAGCGGCGAGCAGGGTCGCTCCCAGGATCGCGGCGAGGACCCATGTCCTTCTGGTCGCTTCGCTCATTGCCTGATCATTAACCCATCACGGCGGGATGGCAACGGTTGCCTGGCCACCGACCCTCCGGTAGGAGGATGGGAAGATGCGGATCTTCGCACACCGGGGCTCGTCGCTCATCTGGCCCGAGAACACACTGCACGCCTTCCGGCTGGCCCACGAGGCGGGAGCCACGGGCTTCGAGACGGATCTGCGCCTGTCGCGCGACGGGCAGATCGTCCTGTGCCACGACACGGACCTGGAGCGGCTCGGGCGTCAGGACACGCGCGTGCGCGGCCTCACCGCCGACGAGCTGACGCGGATCACGGTCACCTCTCCCGACGGCAGCCTCCGCGACGTGATCATCACCCTGCGGATGCTGCTCGAGGCGCATCCGGAGAAGGACTACATCTTCGACTGCAAGGTCTCCGATCCGGCTCTCTTCGAGACGCTGAAGACGCTCCTCGAGGCAGCACGGCTCGAAGGCTCAACCTGGTTCCTGGCCTGGAGCAGGGAAGCGGAGAGGATCATCGCGCGCATCTTCCCGAGCAGCCCCGTGTTCCCGTCCTATCGAAGGAGCACCCTCTGGGGGCTCATGAGCGTCGCGGGCCTGGGGCGGCTCGCCGAGCCTCCGAGCCGGATCCTCTCGCTGCCGCCGCGGCACCGCGGCCTGAACGTCTTCGGCCGCTCACAGGTCGCCTCCATCCGGAGGCGCGGCAAGCTCTTCATGGGCTACCTCGTCAACACGCGCCGGGATCTCCAGCGCTGCATCGACTGCGGCGTGGACATCGTGCTGACGGACCGGCCGGACATCGTCGGCCCCGCTCGTTGCCCCGACCGGGCGGGCGACATACAATCATGAAGATGGCGGGAAGGATGACAGGCGGCATCGCGGTCTCAGGCCTTCTCCTTGTCCTGACCGGGTGCTACTCGTCGTACGCGAGGACATCGCAGCACGACGCAGGCGCGCCGGACGTGGAGGATCCCCACGCGGAGCCTGACGCCGAGGTCGCGTGCACGATCCGCGAGACGGGAGACCGCGTGCTGACCGGGATCGACACGCCGAGCAGCCAGCACCACCACTACGAGTTCACGTGGGTGGGCGACCGCTACGCCGTGGCATGGGACAACGCGTTCGAGGAGGGCGCTCCCTCGCAGGTGTACTACTCGTCGATGACGACGGACGGCGCACTCTTAGGCGACACGACCCTGCCCGCCGACGAGGGTCACGAGTCCACGGCCCTCAACCCCCGGGTGGCCTGGACGGGCAGCCTCGTCGGCATCACGTGGGAGACGTACTATCCTCCCCAGGTGATCCGGTTCAGATCCCTACGCATGTTGACGGGAGCACCTACCAGCCCATCGATCCAGGTCAATCCCTCGCCCGGGGCACCCGGGCACGTGTGGGGGATCCAGTCCGTGATGACGTGGACGGGCGAGTTCTTCGCCGTGGCCTGGCCGTACGAAGTCACGGGCCCGAACGCGGAGGGGATCTCGCTGGCGATGCTCGACGAAGTGGGCAATCCTCACGGTGTGCCGCACACCTTCAGCGAGGGGTACACGGGCCACCCGGACGTCCAGGGCAACGACGGATCGGCTGCACTGCTGTGGATGGGAGAGTCTAACTACCTCTCCATGGTCGACTATGAAGGAACGGTTGCGGTGCAGAGCGTGGTGACGTCCGATGAG
>JAFDER010000084.1 GCA_019310245.1 Deltaproteobacteria bacterium | reverse complement strand
CGAGGATCACCCCGAGTGGGTGAGGATGTTCTCCACGGCCGTCGCGCTCGGCACGGCCGGCGACGCCATCCTGGTCTCAGGGTGGTACGGAGCGCGGTGCACGGACGCCTCGGGCAGCCCGTCTCCGATCTACGACTACACGGGCGACACGTACGTCTGCCCTGCCCCGGGCTCGGGCTTCACGCAGACCCTGGACTTCATCATGACCACGCTATCGGGCACTCCGACGATAACGGCGGCGGACCCCACCTCCGTGCCCCATGCGCTGGGGAGCGTGATCCGGCTCGAGCACGGCGCGCGGCAGGGCCAGGTGCTCGTTGCGGGCGGGATCGTGGACGTGGACTTCACGACGACGGACGTGCTCGACCTCTACACGGGAAGCACGACGCCCGCGGAACAGGTGGACACCGCGTTCGCGGCCGCCGCCGGCCACCAGCTCAACTTCGCGCGCGCGCTCGGTGCGGCAGCCGAGGTCAGCGGCGGAAACGTGGTGTTCGCCGGCGGCGCGGAGTTCTCGCTCGCCTCGGAGGAGATCGTCATCCTGGAGTCGGTCGAGTTCTTCAACTGGGAGGGCTGATCTCCTCCGTCACGGCCGCCCCGGCGCAGCTCTCGACCAGATCCTCGACATCGAGATCGTCCTCGCACCTCTCGCACACGTCATGCCGGCCGCGCGTCGCGGGATGACGCGGCACGAAGAGCGCACAGCAGTCCTCGCCCGGGCGGATGGAGACCTCGTAGGTCGAGAGCCTGCGGGCCCTCTGGATCACCTCGATCTTGTCGTAGGTCACGAGAGGTCTGAGCACGGGAAGAGCCGCTGCTGCCTCGATGCAGGACATGTTCTCGAGCGTCTGGCTCGCCACCTGGGCGAGGCTCTCTCCCGTCACGAGGGCGCGTGCCCTGGAACGCTCGGCGAGGAGGCAAGCGATGCGCACCATGAGCCTGCGGTAGATGAGCACCCGGTAGTCCTCGCGCACCGTGTCGCGGACGGCCTCCTGCGCCACGGTGAACGGCACGACGTGCAGGCGCACCGCGCCCTGCCACGAGGCCAGGATGCCGGTGAGATCCCTGACCTTGCGAAGCGCCGCGGGCCCCGTATGGGGAGGCGAGTGGAAGTGGACGGCATCGAGCGTGAGGCCTCGCTTCATGGCCAGCCAGCCCGCAACGGGGGAATCGATGCCGCCGGAGAGCAGCAGGACGGCGTGCCCCGAGCTCCCGACGGGCAGCCCCCCCGCCCCGGGGATCCGCCTCGTGTAGACGTAGGTGTGGGGCGTCCCCACCTCGATCCTCACGTCCAGATCCGGATCGCCCAGGTCCACCGCAAGGCCGGTGGCCCGAGCGACGGCCGCTCCGGCCAGGCAGTTCAGGTCCACGGAATTGAGGTGGAAGCCCTTCCACGTGCGCCTGGTCGAGATCCGGAACGTGCGTGCGCCGGAGGCTTCCGATCTCGCGAGCGTGACCGCCGTGGAGAGGATGTCATCCTCGTCGGTCTCGACCCGGTGGGCCAGCTCGATGCTCACGATCCCGAACACGCGCTCGAGCCGCTGCAGGACCTCCGGATCGTGGCCGGCTCCCTCGACGGTCAGCTTCCCCCTGTGGTCCCGGATCCGTGCAGGACCCACCGCTCGCTCGATGGAAGCCACGAGCTTCTTCTCGAACAGCGGCCTGTTGTCGCCCTTGAGGTAGAGCTCACCGACCTTGCACAGGAACAGCGGCTCGGCCATGCTCCATCACTTGCCGATGAGCGCGTCGAACGCCCTGGAGGAGGCGCGGTCCACCTTGACGTGCAGGCTCCGGCCCCTCGCGTCCATCGTCACGATGGCCGGGAACCCGTCCACCTCGAAGAGCCAGAACGCCTCCGGGATGCCCAGCTCGTCGAGCATGTAGACGCCCGGAACGGACCGCACGAAGCCGGCGAGGTACACCGCCGCACCGCCCACCGCGTGCAGGTAGACCGCGCCTTGCTGCTTCAGGGCGGCCAGCGTCTTCGGGCCCATCCCTCCCTTGCCGATCACGGCCCGCACGCCGTACTCGGCGATCACCGTGCCCTCGTAGGGTTCCTCACGGATGGACGTGGTCGGGCCGGCGCTCACCACGCTCCACACGCCCTTCTTCTCCAGCATGATGGGGCCGCAGTGGTAGATGACGCCACCGGTGAGGTGGGGCCGGATGAAGTCGGGCCTCTTCTCGATCATGAGCTTGTGGGCCGCGTCGCGGGCCAGGACGATGACACCGTGAAGGGCGACCTCGTCGCCGACCCCGAGACCGCGGATCGTCTTCTCGTCAACCGGAATGTCGATGTGCTTCATCGTCCACCTGCCTTGAGGAGGAAGGATGTATCCGAGAAGGTCGGCTTGCCCCGGGCGATGCGTACGTGAGCGCGCCTCAGGCTCCAGCACGAGTAGGAGACCGTGACGAAGAACGATGCCGGCAGCCTGTGGGCCTTGACGGCCTTGACGGCGAGGATGGTCGTCTTGCCGCCGAATCCCATGGGGCCGATCTCGAGCTCGTTCGACTCCTTGAGCAGCGTCCTCTCCAGCCTGGCGAGCACGCGGTCCGGGCTGCGATCGGTCAGCGGCCTGAGCAGCTGCTGCTTGGCGAGCTCGTAGCCCGTGACCCTGTCGCCGCCCACGCACACGCCGATGACGCCCGGTGCGCATCCTCTTCCCTGGGCAAAGTCCACGATCTTGAGCACGGCCTTGCGAACGCCGTCGAGGTCGCGGCCCGCGCCGATGGAGAAGTCCGGCAGGGCGGCCTGCCCGGAGACGTTCTCGCACCCGCCTCCCTTGAGCAGGACGTCGACGGCCATGCCCGCTCTGGCCCGCTGCTCGAGGTGGATCACCGGCTGGCCCACGCCCGTGTTGTCGCCCGAGTTCTCGCCGGTCACGGAGTCCACGGCGTTCGGCCTGAGATATCCCAGCCGGACGGCACGCCTCGTGGCCCACAGCACGGCGGCCTTGACGGTGCCGGCGGTCACGTCGACCGGGTGGTGGATCCACCACGTGTTCGTGCCCGTGTCCTGGCACATGGGCCTGGACTCGGCCCGCGCCATCGCCACGTTCTCGAGCAGGATCCCGAGCGCACCCGCCGCCGTGGAGCCCCTTTCCTCCGCTTTCGAGGCACGCCTGATGGCGCCCTCGACGTCGGGCGGAAGATCCGTGGCGGCGCGCCGGATCATCTCCAGGAACGTCTCTTGCAGAATCTTTCTCATGCGTCCCCTCCCGCCGAAATGGACGCCGCCTAATGTAAAAGATGGCCCCGGGGATTGCAACGACCCCGGAGCCTTATTGACAGGCCGGCCAGCGTGGATAACCTTCCCCATTGCACACCCCATGAAGAAGCGGGATTACTACGAGGTCCTCGGCGTCTCGAGAAGCGTCTCCGAGGAGGATCTCAAACGGGCCTACAAGAAGCTCGCGCTGAAGCACCACCCCGACCGCAATCCGGACGACGACGAGGCCGAGGACAAGTTCAAGGAGGCCTCGGAGGCCTACCAGGTGCTCTCCGATCCCGAGAAGAGGCACATCTACGACACGTTCGGCCACGAGGGGCTCAGCGGGGCCGGATTCCAGGGCGTGGGAGGCATGGGGATCGAGGACATCCTCGGAAACACGATCTTCGGCGACCTGTTCCGGGACTTCTTCGGATTCGGATTCGGCCGCAGCTCGGGAATGGGATACGACAGGTACAGCTCGGGTGAGTGGGGCGGCCCGACGCGCGGCAGGGACGTCAAGAGGCGCATCGAGATCTCGCTCGAGGAGTCGTTCGCCGGCACGACGCATGCGCTCGGCATCCAGTTCGCGGACATGTGCGAGGCGTGCGGCGGTTCCGGCGCCAGGCCGGGGACGTCGCCGGAGCCGTGCCCCTCCTGCGGGGGCCGGGGCCAGGTAGTGCACTCGCGCGGAGCGTTCATCCTGACAACCACCTGCCCGGGATGCAACGGCACGGGTCACGTCATCCGGGAGCACTGCCCGGAATGCAACGGCAGGGGCGAGACGGTGAACGAGCGGCACATCGAGGTCAAGATCCCTGCAGGCATCGACGACGGCCAGATCGTCCGCGTCTCGGGCCAGGGCGAGCCCGGCGTGCGCGGCGGCCCGCCGGGCGACCTGTACGTGGCCTGCATGGTCACGAGCCACCCCACCATCTTGCGGGAGGGACTGGACCTGTACGTGCAGGCCGACGTGCCCTTCGTCAAGGCCGCGCTGGGCACGACGACGAGCGTCGAATCCATCGAGGGCTCGATCGACGTGGAGATCCCGGCAGGCTCGCAGCCGGGGGAGGAGATCGTGATCGAGGGCAAGGGAATGCCGCGGGTCCAGTCACATGGCCGCGGCGACCTGCACGTCGTCATCAAGGTGAGCGTGCCGCGAAAGCTCTCGCGCAAGCAAAAGAAGATCCTCGAGGAACTCGAGCGTGCGGGCCGCTGAGGCGGCCCCGGTCATCCGGAGGCAGACATGCATCACCGCGTGATCCCGATCGTCCTGTGCATCCTGGCCCTGATGGGATGCAAGAACAAGGAGAAGCCTCCAGCAGTCGACAGGCTGCCGGAGCTCCTCGCGGCGGGACAGTACGCACCTGCACTCGAGATGGTGCAGGCCGCGATCGGCTCGGGAGAGGCCGGTGCCGTGGACCGCGATCTCGAGGTGGCCCTGCTCGCGCGGCAGGGAACGACCCCCGAGGCCATGGACGCCTACGTCCGGCGCATCGCGGCGGGACAGCCTCACGACGGGCTCCTGCTCGAGGCCGTGATGCTCAGCTCCTACCCGCCGGACACACGCATGGACCCCGCTCTGCTGGTGCATCCCGACAGGCCGGCATACGGGCAGACCACGCGCCGGGCGCTCGTCCAGCTTCTCGGGCCCGAGCTCAAGGGCCAGGTGCCACGCAACCGCCTCGCGGACCTGGTGAGCCTGCTCGTGGTCGGCGGCAGGAACGACTCGCTCGACGCCCTCGAGGAGTGCGTGGACCAGCGGACCGAGCCGCTCGTGCGCATGACGGCTCTGACCGGGCTCGCCACGGTCGGCACACCCGAGGCCGTGGAGAAGCTGGGCGAGATCGCGGATCGGTTCAAGATCTCGAACATCATGATGCGGCACGTGCTCGACGTCCTGGCGCTCCTGCCCGGGGCGCGTCCCGATGCGGCGGCCGCCCTGCTGAAGAACAAGAACAAGCGCGTCCGGACCAAGGCGGCTGCCGTCCTCGCCCACTCGAGCCATTCGAGCGCGGACGAGCTGCTGCTCGCCTCGGACGCCGTGGAGGCGAGGGTCGCGCTTCTCGCTCGCGGCTCCGCGCCGGAGGGCACGAAGGAGATGCTCGCGGAATATGCCGACTCGCTCGCCACGCCCCTGGACAAGGCGCGGTTTCTCGACCTCATGCGCGAGATCTCGAGCAGCCTGACCGTGGATATCGTCTGCAAGCTGGCCCTGGACGCCGATGCGGGCGTGGCGACGAACGCGGCCCACACGCTGGGACAGATCGGGGACGAGGCCGCCGCTCCGTGCCTGCTGGAGGCGGCTCGCAGCGAGGACAAGAACGTCCGGATCACCGCCCTGAAGATGCTGGTGATCATCCCGGCCGGCAGCACCGCCGAGCTCCATGCAATCGCGAAGTCGGCCGCCCGCGCAAAGGACGTGACGAGCGAGGCCCTGGCCGCGGCCGCGATCGGCCGTGCGGGAGGCGATGAGGCCGCGGCGATCCTCGGCAAGCTCCTCGAGTCCGATCGGCCGAGGGTGAAGGCGGCGGCGGCCCTGGCCCTGTTCTGTCTGGGCAACGACGAGGTCAAGGACACGGTCGAGGAGGCGTTCGGGCAGAAGGAGGGGCCGTGGGACATGAACCAGCACTACGAGTGGCGGCTCGTGGCCCACGATCCGGACGAGCGCTCCCTGCCCCTCGTCGAGAGGGCCGTGGCCGAGGGCAACCCGAGCCTCAGGGAGAAGACCCTGTCGGCCCTCATCGACGCCTCGCACCCCGAGGGGATCATCCTTCTCGAGAAGGCCCAGCTCGAGCGCTACGACAACGTGTCGCTCGAGTTCCGGAGCCCCGGGGGAGGCAAGGTCTTCGGCCTGAGCATCAACGTGATGCGCCGTCTGCATGAGGAGGGCGACGACGACGGCAGGCGTGCGCTCCTCGAGAGGCTCGTCGCATCGAAGGACATCTACCTGCGAGCCATCGGGCTGCGCCACATGACGCACGAGGACGCTCCGTGGGCCATGGAGAAGGCCATGTCGATGCTCGAGCAGGAGCACGATCCCTGGCTGAGGCTCGAGGCGGTCCGGACCCTGGCGGTGATCCTGGCCGGCGGAAACGCATCGTGAGACGACTCGCGGCCCCTCTCTGCGTCTGCCTCGTCTCGCTCTTGACCGCGGCTCCTGCACGGGCGGCGGACTACACGGCCGGCCCCTCGGACTACACATCGATCGTGCCGACGCTGGCCGCAGGCGACACGCTCACGCTGGAGGCGGGCACGTACACGGACCTCCTGAACATCACCGATCTCAACGGGACCGCGTCGGAGTGGATCACCATCACGGGGCCCGCGTCGGGCGATCCGGCCGTGTTCGTGGCCGACCCGGGCCCGTGCTGCAACACGGTGGAGATCCGCAACTCGAGCTACGTGGCCATCCGCTCCATCACCGTGGACGGGGACATGGTCGACGGGGCGTTCGGCCTGAGCGCCGGTGGAGGCACATCCAACCTCGTGCACCACATCACCGTCGAGGACTGCAGCTTCATGGGCCACGACGCGGGCCAGCAGACCGTGGCCATCTCCACCAAGACGCCCACGTGGGGCTGGACCATCAGGGGCAACCGGATCGTGGGTGCGGGCACGGGCATGTACCTGGGCAACTCGGACGGCACGAGCCCGTTCCTGGCCTCGGTCGTCGAGTACAACCTCGTGATGGACACGATGGGCTACAACGTGCAGATCAAGTGGCAGCAGCCGCGCCCCGACGTCGCGGGCATGCCCACGGGTCCCTCGAGCACGATCATCCGTCACAACGTGTTCATCAAGAACGACCGCGCGAGCCCCTCGGGCGACCGGCCGAACCTGCTGGTCGGCGGCTTCCCCGCCTCGGGGGCGGGCTCCGAGGACATCTACGAGATCTACGGCAACTTCTTCTTCCACAACCCCCGCGAGTCCCTGCTCCAGGCCTCGGGCCGCGTCACCATCCACGACAACGTGTTCGTGGACGTCACGGCCACCGCCGTCACCCTGCAGGACCACGACCTGCCCCTCAGGCTGGCGCGCGTCTACAACAACACGATCTACTCGGCCGGCCGGGGGATCTCGGTCTCGGGCACTCTCGACCAGGGCGCGTGGGCCGTGGGCAACCTGATCTTCTCGTCCACGCCCGTCTCCGGGACCTGGACCGAGGAGCGTGACAACATGAGCGATGCCGTGGACCAGGCCCACCTGTACGTGAGCACCCCCTCCCTCGTCCTCGGCGAGATGGACTTCTACCCGCTGCCGGGCCAGTGCCAGGGCCCGGCCCTCGACCTGTCCGCCTTCTCGAGCGACGCGGAATACGACCGCGACTTCAACTCCACGTCCAAGGGCGGAATCACGTTCCGCGGCGCCTACGCGGGCGAGGGCGAGAACCCGGGATGGCAGCTCGACGCCGGCAACAAGGGCGAAGCCGCCGTCGTCCCGCCCGACGAGGAGCCGGACGGCTCGAGCCCGGACGCCGCCGCCGACGCGCCTCCGGACGGTCCGGTCGAACCCGGCCCGGACGCCGCCGACGACGGGTCGACGGACGGCCCCGAGGGCGATGTGGACTCGGGCGGCGCCTCCGGCTGCGGCTGCCGGCTGATCCTCTGAACCGGAAGATCCACGGGCCGGCAGGATACCGCGGTTGACCGGGCCGCAGTCTTGCCTGATATGCTGTGGCCATCACGTGAAGGAGGAAGGCATGAAGCGTACCCCAGCATGGCTCCTTGCCGCGGCGATCCTGCTCGCCCCCCAGGCGGCGCAGGGCATCGAGAAGCGACCCATGACCGTTTACGACATGTGGAAGATGGCCCGCGTGAGCGATCCAAGGGTCTCGCCGGACGGCCGCCACGTGGCCTTCACGGTGACCTACCACTCGATGAAGAAGAACAAGGGCTGGAGCAGGATCTACGTGGACCGCGTCGATGCGGAGGTCCAGGCCACGGTACTGACGAACCCGCAGGGCGCCAAGGACTTCCATCCCAGGTGGAGCCCGGACGGCAAGACGATCGCCTTCCTCTCGACGAGGACCGGCCCGCCCCAGATCTGGGCGATCCCGACGGGAGGCGGCGAGGCCAGTCAGGTCACGGACTTCCCCACCGGCGTGGGAGGCTTCGTCTGGAGCCCCGACGGCTCGAGGTTCGCCTTCACGAGCGAGGTGTGGCCCGCATGCGGTGCGGACGTGGGATGCCTGAAGAAGAAGGTCGCCGAGAGCGAGGGCCCGGTCCAGGCCAAGGTGATCGACAGCCTCCTGTTCAGGGTCTGGAACTCCTGGCACGTGGGCGTGCACAGCCACGTCTTCGTCGTGGCTGCCGACGGCAAGGGCGAGATCGTGGACCTGACGCCCGGGAAACACGACTCCCCGCCGGTGGATCTCGGATCGGGCCACGACTTCGTCTGGAGCCCGGACGGCAAGGAGATCGCGCTGGTCATGAACGTCACCGACGAGCCGGCCTGGAACACGCAGAACGACGTGTTCACCGTCCCCGCCGCGGGCGGGCAGAGGAAGCGGGTGAGCCCCGGCGACGGCGGCGACGCCGCGCCCCTCTACTCGCCGGACGGCAGGTACATCGCCTACCTGTCCATGGAGCGCCCCGGATTCGAGGCCGACACCCACAGGCTCGCGCTCTACGAGCGCAAGACGGGCAAGACCACCATCGTGGCAAAGGACATGGACATCTCGATCCGCGACTTCGCGTGGATGCCCGACTCGAAGGCCGTGGTCTTCAACGCACCGCGCGAGGGCCTCTACCCGATCTGGAAGCTGACGGTGCCCGGCGGCAAGCTCACGAAGATCTACGGCGAGCACGTCAACACGAACGTGCAGGTCACGCCAGATGGCAAGTCGCTCGTGTTCGCCCAGCAGGCCGTGAACAAGCCCACCGACCTGTGGAGGCTCGGCCTGGGCAAGAAGGCCTCCCCCGTCAGGCTCACGTGGTTCAACTCCGTGCTCCTCGACGAGCTGGACATGAACCCGGTGGAGGAGTTCTGGTTCGACGGGGCCAAGGACGAGAAGGTGCACGCGTTCCTGCTCAAGCCGCCCGGGTTCGACGGCTCGAAGAAGTACCCGACGGTCTTCCTGCTCCACGGAGGACCGCAGGGCATGTGGTCGGACTCCTTCCACTACAGATGGAACGCGGAGATGTTCGCCTCTCCGGGCTGGGTCGTCGTGATGATCAACTTCCACGGCTCGTCGGGCTACGGCCAGCAGTTCTGCGACGACGTGTCCCAGCACTGGGGAGACTGGCCCTACGAGGACATCATGAAGGGGGTGGACCACGTGGTGGCCACGTACCCGTTCGTGGACGGCGACAGGCTCGGCGCGGCGGGGGCATCGTACGGAGGCTACATGGTCAACTGGATCGTCGGCCACAACGACAGGTTCGACGCCATGGTCTCGCACGCCGGAGTGTACGACCTGCGGAGCATGTACGGGGCGACCGAGGAGCTCTGGTTCCCCGAGTGGGAGTACGACGGCACCCCGTGGGAGAACCCGGAGATGTACGAGAAGTTCTCTCCCAGCTTCCACATCCAGAACGCGAAGACGCCCACGCTCGTCACGGCCGGTGCGAACGACTTCCGCGTCCCGATCACCCAGTCCATCCAGATGTTCACGGCGCTCCAGCGCCTCGGCGTGGACTCGAAGCTCATCTACTTCCCCGACGAGGACCATTTCATTCGCAGTCCCAAGAACGCCGAGCTGTGGTGGGGCGAGGTGCTCGGCTGGCTGGACGCCTACATGAAGTAGCGAAATCCTAGCCGGCGGAGCTGAAGTCCCTGTCCAGGAATCCGGCCGCGCCCACGAGCGCCACGAGACCGCCGAAGACGAGGAAGATCCACGAGACGGGCACGAACTCCGCGACCACTCCGATGAGCCCCGAGCTCAGCGCCGCGAAACCGATCACGCAGACGTTGAGGATGGAGAACGCGCGCCCCCACAGCTCGCGGGCCACGAGCCTCTGAACCAGGGTCGTGCGCGGCACCATGATGATCGGGATCACGACCGAGTGCACGCCCATGAACAGCATGGCCGTCGGCACGCTCCTGATGAAGAAGAACGGCATGTACGTGAGACCGTCGAGGATGATGCCCAGCAGGATGAGCCTTCCCAGGCGGATCCTGCGCGAGAGCCAGTGCGCGATGGCGATGCCCGGCAGCATCCCGCCGGCGTACACGGCCTGCAGGTAGGCGTAGGTCTCCGGGCGGCCATCGAGCACCTCGCGCACGTACACGGGCGTGGCCACGAAGGGCAGGCCCATGAGGAAGAAGTTGTAGACCGCGGTGATGACGATGAGCCCCCTGAGCCGCCTGTCCGACCACACGACCCTCAGCCCGGCGAGGATCTGGCTTCCCGCGGCCGCCTCCCTCGCCCGGCTCACCCTTCCCGCGGCGGCGGGCAGGAGCAT
>JAFDER010000083.1 GCA_019310245.1 Deltaproteobacteria bacterium | reverse complement strand
ACACGCTTGGTGCGGTAAACCCTTGAAAATGAGAGCCCCTTTATAGCTATCCGCCGATCAAATGGCAATACCTCAAGTAAAAAGAACGAAAGGTGCCCTGGCGGGGGGCGGATCGGCTACTTGCCCGTGGTCCTCACGACCTTGTTGTTGCCGTCGACGAACAGCAGGGCCGGTTCGTGGGTGGCCAGCGCTTCCTCGTCCTTGTCCACGAACGCGGCGATGATCGCCAGGTCGCCGGCGGCGTTCAGGAGCGCGGCGGCGCCGTTGAGGCAGATCGTGCCGCTGCCTCTCTCTCCCGGGATCACGTACGTCGAGAGCCGGCTTCCCCGCGTCACGTTCCAGACGTGAACCTCCTCGAACTCCACGAGCCCTGCCTGGTTCATGAGGTCCTCGTCAACGGTGATCGAGCCCTCGTACGACACGTCTGCGTGGGTGATCGTGGCTCTATGGATCTTGCATTTGAGAACGCGCGTGAGAACCATGAGTGCTCCTCCTGCGTGGCGTCCGGCAGTGCCGGTACACCCGCGGTCCAAGGCACCCCCCTTGAACGGTCTCCGTCTCCGAGCCTGTATCTTGTATAATTACTCGTCCTTGAAAGATCAAGGTCCTGAATGTGCGCTGGCAGCACCAATTGATGCCAGCGCCGCCATGGAGTATTGTCTTCGGTCATGAACCAGGCACTGCTGAGGCGTCTGCCTTCCGTCGACGAGGTGATGCGCCGGCCCGAGGTGGAGGCGCTGGCGGACAGGCTGCCGCGCAGGGCCGTGGTCGAGGCGGTGCGCCGGGCCGTCGAGTCACGCCGCACGAGGATCCTCGCCGGAGAGCAGCTCGGGGACCTGGAGCCCGGGCTGGAGGAGATCGAGAGGCGGGCGGCAGAGGCCCACCGGCCCAGCCTCCGGCGCGTGGTCAATGCCACGGGAGTTGTGATCCACACGAACCTGGGCCGCGCTCCTCTTGCCGGATCGTCGATCGAGTACCTCGGGAGCTTCGCGGGCCGCTACGCGAACATCGAGTACGACCTCGAGGCCGGGCACCGCGGGTCGCGCTACGACCACATCACCGGGCTCCTGGCCGAGGTGATCGGCGCCGAGGCCGCCCACGTGGTGAACAACAATGCCGCCGCGCTGCTCCTTTGCTCCGCCGCGCTGGCCCGCGACCGCGAGATCGTGGTCTCCCGCGGCGAGCTCATCGAGATCGGCGACGGCTTCCGCATCCCGGACGTCATCGTGCAGGGCGGTGCGATCCTCAGGGAGGTGGGGACCACCAACCGCACGAGGATCGACGACTACGAGGCCTGCGTGGGCGATTCCACGGCCGTGCTCGCCAAGATCCACCGCTCGAACTTCTACATGGAGGGCTTCACCGAGGAGGTCTCGGTGCCCGAGCTGGCGGATCTCGCCCGCCGGGCCGGCCTTCTCGTGCTCTACGACGCGGGCTCCGGAGTTCTCGACCTGCCCGAGCCGCTGCGCACGAGTGGGGAGCCGGCCCTCGGCCGCGTCCTCAAGGAGGGAGCCGACGTCGTGACGGCGAGCGGCGACAAGATCCTCGGAGGCCCGCAGGCCGGGATCATCGCAGGCAGGCGGGAAGTCGTGGAGGTCCTCAGGCGGCATCCCATGACCCGGGCCATCCGCCCCTGCAAGCTCACGATCGGCCTCCTTCACCACACCCTCGCCCTGTACCGGGACGGGCGAGCGGACGAGATCCCCGTCTTCCGGATGCTCTCCCAGGGCCCCGAGACCCTCAGGAGCCGGGCACGCAAGCTCTCGAGGCGGGTGCGCGCGGCCCTGCCCGGCGAGGACTGGAGCGTCGAGGTCGGCTCCGAGCTCTCGGCCGTGGGCGGCGGCACGCTGCCTCGCGAGAGGCTCGAGACCTGGGTCGTCAGGCTGCGCAGCAAGGCGCTCTCTCCGGGCGAGATCGAGGAGGGGCTCCGCTTCTCCGACGTGCCCATCATCGCCCGCATCGCCCGCGACCACGTCATCCTCGACGTGCGCACCGTTCAGGACGACGAGATCGGACTCGTCGTCGGGGCCCTGAAGACCCTGGTCACCGCCCCCTGATCGTCCCACGCGGGTGCTATTGACGATCCAACTGCATGACAGTAGGAATGCACCGAGGAGGAGCGCCATGGGCTTCAGGGATCGAGGCAAGAGCAAAAGCAAGGGGAGGGAGAAGGTCAAGCCTGTGGCCGACAGGGCCAAGGCCCTGGAGCTGGCGCTTGCGTCCATAGAGAGACAATACGGCAAGGGCGCCGTCATGCGGCTCGGCGAGAAGGGCAGGCTCCTCGGACAGATCGGCGTCATCCCCACCGGCAGCCTCGGGCTGGACGTGGCAGTGGGCATCGGCGGTTACCCACGCGGGCGGGTGGTGGAGATCTACGGCCCGGAGGCCTCGGGCAAGACCACGCTCGCGCTGCACGCCATCGCCGAGGCGCAGAAGCTGAAAGGCATTGCGCTGTTCATCGACGCCGAGCACGCTCTAGACATCTCCTACGCACGCAAGCTCGGCGTGAACGTCGACGAGCTGCTCATCCACCAGCCGGACAACGGCGAGCAGGCGCTCGAGGTGGCCGACACCATGGTGCGCTCCAACGCCGTGGACATCATCGTCGTGGACTCGGTCGCCGCGCTCACGCCCCGGGCCGAGCTCGAGGGCGAGATGGGTGACAGCCACGTGGGGCTCCAGGCCCGGCTCATGAGCCAGGCCCTGCGCAAGCTCGCTGCCAACGTCGCCAAGAGCCGCACGCTGCTCGTCTTCATCAACCAGATCCGGATGAAGATCGGCGTCATGTTCGGAAGCCCCGAGACCACCACCGGCGGCAACGCGCTCAAGTTCTACGCCTCCCAGCGCCTCGACATCCGCCGCATCGCCACCATCAAGCATGGCGACGTCGTCACCGGCGGCCGCGCCCGCGTCAAGGTGGTCAAGAACAAGCTCTCGCCGCCCTTCCGCGAGTCCGAGTTCGACATCGTCTACGGCGTGGGCATCAACCGCCTCGGCGAGCTCGTGGATCTCGGCGTGAAGATCGGCGTCGTCGAGAAGACGGGTGCCTGGTTCTCCATGGGCTCGTCGCTCGGCGGCGAGCGCGTGGGGCAGGGCAGGGACAACGCAATCGCCTTCTTCGAGGACAACCCCGATCTTGCCGATAAGGTCGAGCAAGCCATCCGCAAGCAGGCGGGTCTGCCCACCCCCACCCCCTTCGATGAGCCCGAGGCCTCCCCCGAGAATCCCGAGGCTGACGCCAAGTAACTCCAGCTTCCTTGCGTTCGAGGGGCGGCGGAGTGCCTCCCGCGTGCCCCCTCGATTCTCTGGCTCAGTACTTCCTGACCTTGATGAGCGAGCTATCGCCGACCTTGACGAGGAACCCGAACCGGAACGCGATGATCTGCTCCTCGACGTCGCACAGCGGATCGGGCGGGTTCGTGAACGGCGCCGCCTTCTTGATGGCCTTGACGGCCACGTTGTCGAGGAAGTCCGCGCCCGAGGGCTGCTTGACGTAGGTGTGCTTGAGCGTGCCGTCGCACTTGAGCACGACCTTGATGACCGTCTCGCGGTCCTTGTAGCCGTACACCCGGCCCGTGGGATCGTGGAACGTGTAGGCCGGTCCGGGGTGCCAGTGCTGCGCCACGGCGTTCTTGACGCGGTTGAAGAACCCGGCAAACTGCCACTCGTCGGTGTCGAGCAGGGTTTTCGGCCCGTCCTCCACCTTCTGGAGGCTGTCGATCCCCGAGCCCTTGATGGCGCCCGCCACCGAGTTGAAGGTCGGCATCAGGTTGATGGCCGGCTTGTCGGGGTCGGTCTGGTACTCCATCGGCGACTGGCCCATGAGCACCGTGCCCTCCTCGGCGGGCTCGAAGTCCTTGCCCGGCTCGAGCGGCTGGGCGAGGATGCCCGGCAGCAGCTCGGCGCCCTGCAGCCCCTGCGGGCCGGCGACCGCCGAGCCCACCTCGTAGGCGCCCGTCAGGCGGGTGGCCGACTTCGACTGCTTCTTGACGCGCACCGTCTTGTCGGAGACGTACTCCGCCTCCTTCTCCCGCTCCGTGGTCTCGTTCCACTCGGGATCCGGCGCGTCCACCACCTGCCTGTCCGGGATGTCCACGTCCGGATCGTACTCGGGCTCGGGCTCCTCGATCTCGGAGGCCTCGAGGTCCCTGGCGAGGCCCTTGAACTCCACCACGTGGTAGTCATCCTCGTGCATGCTCCTTATCAGCATGGTCACGACGATGGGCACGAAGGCCATGTGCACCACCACGCTCATCACGATGGTCAGGAGCAGGGCCGTGGCGTAGCCGCCGTGCGGTCTCCTGCGTGCACGTCCACGTTTGGGTTGTGAGCCCATCTCTTCCAATGTTAAGCTCCATACGTCAATCTGTCGAGCATGGGACTCCTCGTATTCGCACTCTCGTTTCTTCCCGGCCTGTTTTACATGTGGATTGTATACAGGCAGGACAAGTACGATCCCGAACCGCATGGCTGGGTCGCGTTCATCTTCTTCATGGGAATGCTCTCCACGTTTCCCGCCGTTTTGGTGGAGCAGCTCGTCGATTCGTTCATCTACCCGTACTCGCAGGGCATCGCCCGCGCCGACCCCACGTCCATCCTTCTGGGCGCCTACCTCATCGTCGGCCCCGTGGAGGAGATGTTCAAGTTCTGGGCGGTGCTCGTCGTGGCCGCGAACTCCCACGTGTTCGACGAGCCCGTGGACGGCCTCGTGTACGCGGGCGCGGCGGCCCTCGGCTTCGCCTCTCTCGAAAACGCGCTGTACTGCGTGCAGCTCGGCTCGGGAGTGTACCTTCCCCGGGCCATCATGGCCGTGCCTGCCCACCTGTTGTTCGCGGGCATGTGGGGCTGGGGGCTCGCCTTCTGGCGGTTCCGCCAGCGCAACGTCCTGGGCTTCCTCGTCTTCGTGTTGATGTTCGTGGGATCCGCGATCGCTCATGGCACGTACGACGCCATGCTCTTCTCGCGCAACCCGGTCCTGCTCGTGCTCGTGGCCGTGCTCCTGACCCTGCTCCTGCTGGCCAACATCGGCTTCTTCTGGCACTTCAAGAAGGTCTCGCCCTACCGCTGGAGCCTGCTGCCCGACTCGATCCGGATCGCCAGGAAGCAGGCCGTGAAGATGCGGCACAAGCGGGGTCTGAGCATCGGCTGGATCGCGGGAGGGACAGCGATCTACGTGGCCATCGTTCTCGTGAGCCTGATCATCCTCGGCGCCATGCTCGTCATGCACATGGGCACGGGCGTGCTCTCGGACCTGGACGAGGGACGCGTGAGCCTCCTCGTGCTCGCCTTCTACGCCCTCGTGCTCTTCGTGTTCATCGGCGTCTCGTTCTTCCTGGCCGGGATCGTCATCGGCAGGCTGTCGAAGGGCAGGACGATCCTCGAGCCGGCCATCTCGGCCATCCTCGCCCTGAGCCTCATGACGATCCTCATCCCGCGGGGGGTCGGGACCTGGGCGTTCGTCCTGCTCGTCTTCTCGGCCCCGCTCATCTTCGGCGTGGGATGCCTCGGCGGGTGGATCGGGGAGCTGTGGCAGACGGCCGCGGAGCGGCGCGCAGCGGCCTAGGAATCAGGGGGAGGCTTCGCACACGCAGGTGTCCACGCCGGCCTCGCTCCTGCAATCGCCGGTCCAGATGGGCGTGTCGGGCGTGAGGCGGCGGCACACGGTCTCGCAGGGATCGATGACCCAGTAGCCGGCCGTGCAGCTGGCCAGCGAGCCGGTGCAGCAGTACGTGGCGCCGTCCTCGGAGCACGAGCCCGTCTGGGTGCAGGCCGTGGCCTCGGCCAGGCAGTCGGTGTACGTCCTGCGCCAGGTGGCCTGGTCGCAGCCGAGGATCTGCAGGGGGCTGGCGTGTCTCCACACGCAGTGGATCACGGGGTCCGGGTCGATGCCCGAGGCCTCCAGGTCCGTGACGAGCCCGCGGCACTCGGCCAGGCAGTCGGGCACGAGCAGGCTGCAGCTCTCGATCCCCTCCTCGGCGCACCCCTGCCAGTCGCGCTCCTCGCAGTAGTTGAAACCCTTGTTGCAGTACATCTCGCACGCCATGGGCGGCGCGCCGCAGTAGCACGCCTCGACGCCCGAGCTGTCGTCGCAGATGTCGAAGTAGATCTGGCCGTCCTCGAGGCACATGCTCTCGCAGGGCTTGATGACCCACTCGCCGAACGTGCAGGTCGCGAGCGTTCCCTCGCAGCAGCGGGTCTCGTCCTCGGTGGCGCAGGTGCCGACGTGGTCGCAGTCCGTCTCCTCGCCGAGGCACCTCGTGTACGTCACCGCGAAGCGGGACTCGTCCACGCCGAGCAGCGGGTAGCACAGCGCCGTGTCGTTGACGCACTCGGCGATCTTGTCGAAGTCCACGCCCGAGTTCACGTTGTCGGTCCGCATGGCCTCGCACTCCGAGAGGCACAGGGTCAGGTTGTCGTCGCAGCTCGGCAGGCCCGCCTCGGCGCAGCAGGCCGGGACACGCTCGCAGAACAGGGCGCACGGGTCGTCGAGCGGCGGCACCTCCTTCTTCTCCTCCTTGCACGCCGTGACGGCCACGATGGACAGGACAAGAGCGATAAGTGCGAGATTCTTCATCTGTTGGCCCTCCTGCAGCGAATGGATGCTAGCACGGACCGGACGGACTGCAAACATTCCGGAAGGTTCTGCAGGGGTCTGGACAAACGCGGGCGTTATTATGTATATATGCGTGTCTCCGCATGAGCGGACGACTTAGGGGTGGTAGTTAAGTCGGTTATAACGCCGGCCTGTCAAGCCGGAGGCCGCGGGTTCAAGTCCCGTCCACCCCGCCATACATGCCTGTTTTCCGGAAACATTCCGGTCTCGCCGCCTGTCTGATATTCCTGATGGCACTCGTGCTGCAAGGCTGTCCGCCACCGCGCATGCCCGCCCCGCCCACGGGAGGCCTGAGGTTCGCGGGCGAGCCGCTCGATGCGCGCGTGTACATCAACGAGAAGTTGAGCGGCACACTGGGGCTGTTCGTGGACCGGCCGCTGCTGCTCAGGCCGGGGACGTACCGCGTCAAGCTCGTGGCCGACGGCTTCTATCCCGAGTACCGCGAGATCGAGGTCGGGCAGGAGATCGTTCCCTTCACGATCACGCTCACGGCGGTGCCCGAGCCTCTCGGGGTCGAGCTCTGATGCGCCGCGTCCTGCTGGCCTCTCTCGTCCTGACGGCCTGCGGGCCGAAGGGGCCCGTGGACCATCCCGTCGATCCCCTCAAGCCGGTCGACAGGGTCGTGATGGAGCCCATCGTCATCAAGGCATGGAAAGAGGGAGGCGTCATCAAGAGCGAGGCCTACGACGCTGCGCTCCTGTTCGACGAGGCCTACCTCAGGTACGAGGAGGGCGGTTACGAGGATGCGTTGGGGATCTACGAGAGGATTCTCGAGGAGTTTCCCGACACCGTGCTCGCGCCCGCTTCCATGTTCAACATGGCGCTGTGCCACGAGAAGATGGGGCTCGTTGCCGAGGCCGCCGGGATCTACGACACGCTCGTCGGACTCTACCCGGGCTCCTCCGCCGTGCCCGACGCCATGTTCCGCAGGGGCTACTGCCTCGAGGGCCTCGAGCAGTGGCCGGAAGCGATCGAGCAGTACGAGGACATCCTCGCCATGACCGACCTTTCGGGCCCGGACACCGTCGAGGCGATGAGCCGCATCGGCACCATCCTTCTCGACGCGGGCGACGTGCCGGAGGCGGAGCAGGCCCTGCGGGCCGCCGTGCAGTACTTTGTCGAGCAATCCCAGATCGAGCGCTTCGTGAACACGTTCTACGTGGCGCGCGCGCAGTTCCACCTTGCAGAGATCTACAGGCGGGAGTTCGAGGCCGTCACCTTCACGGTGGACGAGGCGCAGATCCGCGAGGCCCTCGAGACGAAGCTCATCCACATGGTCGAGGCCAGGGACGCGTACGTGCAGACCATCAAGCTGGGCAACTACCACTGGGCGGCCGCCTCCGGCTACGAGGTGGGGCAGCTGTTCAGGACCTTCCACGACCAGATCATGACCGCTCCGCTGCCTCCCGAGCTGAGCACGGACGAGCTCGTGGAGATGTACTACGGGATGCTCAAGGAGAAGGTCGAGCCGCTGCTCGAGAGCGCCGTGAGCGTGTGGGAGATGACCCTGCTCATGGCCGAGCGCGTGGGCGTGGGCGGCGAGTGGGTGGACAAGACCGAGCAGGCACTCTCCTCGACGCGCGCGCTTCTCGCGCAGAGCCTCGTCGACGAGGAACCCGTAACGGAGGAGCTTCTCGGGCCCGGAGAGTGAGGGCGAAGACGGAGGTTCTTATCTCACCTTGACTAGAGTCGGGAGTTCCGATTAAGGTTTGGGCGGACAAATCGAGGGGAAGTAGGGGATTTGGTAGGTCCTTTTCTCCTTGCATGCTTGAGGAGTTAGGAGGGAGCTCATGATTGAACGACATCTCACTGGTCGGACGGTCCTGGCGGTTGGCGTGGCTCTCATGGTGTGCCTCGGGTCCGTGACCCCGGCCCACGCCGATAACACGGTCGATGACGGCCTGATGGCGGACACGCGGCTGTTCAAGCCGGCCGTGGACTCCAAGGGCCTGTTCACCGTGAACGCCTCGCCCATCCTCCCCCACCTGGGGCTGAGCTTCGGGCTCGTCCTGGACTACGCCAACTCGATCTTCCGGCTCGAGGAGGGCAACGAGATCGCCGACGGCGCGCCCATCATCGACAACGCCGTCTGGGGCACGCTGGCCTTCAACATCGGGATCGCCAACTGGATGGTCCTGGGCCTCCAGCTCCCCATCGGCGTGCTCGGCGGGCCGGTGCTCGAGAGGGATCGCAACGAAGACGGGATCCTGGACGACGACATCGTGGGAGGCGACTTCAGCGAGGGGATGGCGGACGCACAGGGCCTGGGCAACCTGGCCATCCATGCGAAGATTCGCTTTCTGCGGGTCGAGCTCATGCCCGTGGGCCTGGCGGCCGTCGTCCAGATCGGCCTGCCCACGGTCGCCTCCAAGAACAAGAGCTTCATGGGCGACCCCTACGGCAACGCCACCATCCTGGCGGTCCTGGACAAGTGGTTCGGGCGCAGGGTCAAGCTGGCCGTCAACCTGGGCTTCAAGATGTCGTTCGGCGCGTTCGCCGGAAAGGGCATGGAGCTCTCGGGCCTGCCGGGGGGCGGATCGTTCTCCTACGGCCACTCGTTGCTCTGGGGAGTCGGAGCGGCGTTCGGTCTCGTCGCCGACAAGCTGGACTTCGTCCTCGAGTACTTCGGCAACCTCAACGTCTCGAACATGAAGAACATGGGTGACACGGGCCTGCAGTCGGTGCCGATGGAGATCGGCGCGGGCTTCAAGGTCTTCGTGGAGCAGAACTCGTACCTGTACCTGGGCGGAGGCTTCGGCGGCTTCAAGAGCGTCATGAACGGCTACTCCGCACCGTCCTGGCGGTTCTTCGCCGCGTTCATCTTCGAGCCGTCCATCGGCGACCGCGACGGTGACGGCATCAAGGACGACGTGGACCAGTGCCCGGACGATCCCGAGGACCGGGACAATTTCGAGGACGTCGACGGCTGCCCCGACCCGGACAACGATCGTGACGGGATCCTGGACGTGGACGACGACTGTCCGAACGTCCCCGAGGACCGCGACGGTGACCAGGACGAGGACGGCTGCCCCGAGGGTGCCGAGGGCGACCGCGACGGCGACGGAATCCTCGACGACGTGGACTCCTGCCCCGACGACCCGGAGGACCTGGACGGCTTCGAGGACAAGGAGGGCTGCCCGGACCCGGACAACGACCAGGACACGATCCTGGACGTGGACGACCTGTGCCCGAACGATCCGGAGGATCCGGACGGCTTCGAGGACATCAACGGCTGTCCGGACCCGGACAACGATGCAGACCGGATCCTGGACGTGGACGATGCCTGCCCGAACGACCCCGAGACCTACAACGGGTTCGAGGACGAGGACGGCTGTCCCGACAAGGGCAAGGTCGAGATCAAGGGCTCCGAGATCGTCATCATGGACAAGGTCTACTTCGAGACGGACAGCGCCGAGATCAAGCCGGAGAGCTTCGAGATCCTCGACGCGGTCGCGGCCACGGTCATCGGAAACCCGCAGATCGTGCACGTCCAGATCCAGGGCCACGCCGACGAGCGCGCCTCCAACGACTACAACATCCAGCTCACCCACGAGCGCGCGGCCTCCGTCGTGAAGTACCTCGTCGACAAGGGCGTCGAGGAGGAGAGGCTGACGAGTGCCGGCTACGGCGAGGAGTGTCCGGTGGACAAGGCCCACAACGCCAAGGCCTGGGACAAGAACCGGCGCGTCGAGTTCAAGATCCTCGAGACGACCGATGGCTGCACGGGCGTGGATATCGCCTGCCAGAAGGCCATCGCGCTCGGCCTCGTCCCGCCCGAGGACGAGAAGTTCCTGCCCGGCGGCGGGTACTGCGACTGATCGACGAGGCCACGGGGGCAACAGACAAGGAGTGGTGAGAGTACAATGACCGACGACGCAAGCAAGAAAGACAAGACCATCTTCGGACTGCCCGGCACGCAGAGCCAGGTCCCGTCCGGCGGCGGCATGCAGATGTCCGCGGGTGGACCACCTCCCGGGCAGCCGCCGGGTCCCGGTCAGCCCGCAGCCCCAGCGCCGCCGGCCCAGCCCGCAG
>JAFDER010000437.1 GCA_019310245.1 Deltaproteobacteria bacterium | reverse complement strand
CGAGATGCTCGCGGCACTTCCCACGCCGCCCAGGCGCCGCACTCGCAACCCGTGGTTGATGAGCATCGTGGTGGTCCTGTCCATCCTCATCCTCTGGTGGTTCCGGTTCGAGGTCACCTACTTCTTCTCCTCCTCCGAGCCCGAGAACCTGGGCAGCGCCGTCGATCTGGATCCGGCCGATCTGTCATCCAACGCGTACGTGACGGTGGAGGCCTGGCCCAACCCGACGCGTGCGGTGAAGTTCCAGCGCCGGTTCCGCAAGGCCGTCTATCGCGTGGTGCCAGCGGTGGGGCAAAAGAGGCTCTTCCTCCAGACCGAGAGGAAGCTCGAGGGTGACGGTGAGGGCGAGGAGGAGCCCTCGTCGGACGTGAGCCAGCTCGAGGGCCGGTACACTGGAAGGCTCATCTCGTTCGGCGATCTCGAGTCCACGTTCCTCACCCGATCCGGCTACAAGAGCGTGCGCCTGTTCTTCAGGGAGAAGCTCTTCGTCGAGATCACGGACGATTGCTTCCTGCTCATCGACGGAGTGACCCCGCGATCGTACTGGGGGTATCTCCTGCTCGCCCTCATCGTGGCCGGGTTCGGGCTCGCCAACGCGGTCCTGCTCGTACGAACCATCGTCCAGCGACTCCGCAAACGCTCGCCGTAGCCCTGGAATTGTACAATACGGCCGGAGCCGGCTCGTCGGCCAGGGCGGCCCTGATCTTGCTAGAACGCCTTGAAATAAAAAAAGATATGCCCATTTCTTGACACGAGGTCGTTCAGCCTTAACATAATCAGATTCTTTTTCAGAGGACCAGGATTTCGAGCGCCATGGCCCGGTCCGTGGGCAGGGCCAGGACGGCGATCCGCGTCCGCCTTGCTGGAGAGGAGCACATTCGGAGTTGGTCTCGCGCAACGTCATAGATGACGTGCTCGACCGTGTGTCGATCGAGGAGGTGGTGGGAGAGTACGTGGAGCTCAAGAAGAGCGGCGCCTCCTACAAGGGCAAGTGCCCCTTCCATGATGAGACCAGCCCGTCGTTCTACGTGCACCCGGACCGCGGCTTCTACTACTGCTTCGGGTGCCGCAAGGGCGGGGACGCCATCAAGTTCCTCGAGGAGATGGAGGGCAGGAGCTTCATGGAGTCGCTCAGGGACCTGGCGTCGAGGGCCGGCGTCGAGCTCCCGGCCGAGGATCTCAAGGGGCGCGTCCGCGGCCGCGAGGACGACGTGCGGCGCGACAGACACATGAAGCTGCTCGAGGACGCGGCCGGACTGTACCACCGCGTCCTGATCGAGCATCCTGATGCGGGACACGCCCGCGACTACCTCGAGCGTCGGAGCATCTCGCAGGAGACCATCAAGCGCTTCAGGCTGGGCTACGCTCCGAACCGCTGGGATTTTCTCGTCGAGCATCTCAGGTCGCGCAAGACGTCGCCGGGAGACGCCGTGGACGTGGGCCTGCTCCGACCGCGCCGCAGCGCTGACGGCTACTACGACTGGTTCAGGCGGCGCGTCATGTTCCCCATCCTCAGCCCGGGCGGGAAGGTGATCGGCTTCAGCGGGCGCCTCATCGACACCGGTGACGGGGACGCAGAGGAGGCGAAGTACATCAACACGCCCGAAACCCCCTATTACCGCAAGGGCGAGGTGATCTACGGCCTGTACCAGGCCGCGCCCGCCATCCGCCGCGGCGGCCGCGCCTACATCGTGGAGGGCAACTTCGATCTCGTGGCCATGAGCCAGGCCGGGTTCGAGAACGTCGTGGCTCCCATGGGGACGGCCGTCACGGCCCCGCAGGTCTCCCGGCTCGGCCGGCTCGGGCCGGAGCTCGTCTTCGTGTTCGACGGCGACAAGGCGGGCAGGGCCGCCGCGATCCGGGCGTTCGACGTCGTGGCCCCGAGCGGCAGGTCGGCCCGCGTGGCGATCCTGGCGGCTGACGAGGATCCGGACAGCCTGCTGAGGAAGAGCGGCGTCCATGCCCTGCAGGAGGTTCTCGACGGCTCGATTGAGATGGGCAGGTTCGTGATCCGCCACGCCGCGCGGTCGGCGGGCGACTCCGACGGCCTCAAGGTCGAGGTGGTCAGGAAGCTATGGGCCACGCTGGGCCGCGTGCCCGATCCCATGCTCAGGGACCTGTACCTCAAGCACGTGGCCGGGGAGTTCGGGATCGACGAGTCCCTCATCCGTCGCCACGTCGGTCTCGGCTCGGGGACGCGCCGGGACCGCCGCCCCGGCAGTGTGGGCGAACCCGTTGCCGACGACACCGTGGACGTGGCGCCGGAGCTGCTCCACCTGCTCGGCGCGGTGCTCGACTTCCCGGATCTCGCCGCGGCCCGGGCCGACGAGATCGGCGAGATACAGCTGGATCATCCCGGGCTCGAGGGGCTGCTGCACATCATCAAGACCACCGATCCCGGGGATGTGGGCCGGAACCTGAGGGAGACCTTGACAAGTCGTGGGGATGAGTCTTACAAACGCTGGGCTCTGGAGAGGCTCGTGAGCCCCCTCTACTTGACCCGAGAGGAGGCCGAGGAGGCATTCGACGACTGCCATCGCAAGATCGTGCGCAGGAGAATCGAGCGCAGGCTTGCCGAGGTGAAGTGCGAGATCGACGAGGCGATCCGTGCCGGGGACACGGACAGGTTCAACGAGCTGGCAAGGGAACAGACGAAACTGAATCGAATGAGGGTGAGGCGCCCAGCCGCCCCGGGCGAGGTGGCCGGATGAAGCCTGTGCAAAGACGTGTGCGATCAGGAGGTCAAATGAAGAAAGGTTCCAAAGTGGCCGCTTCGAAGAAGACACCTGCAGTGGGGAAGGCATCGGCGCAGACCGCGAAGAGGGCGAGCGTGAGGGCTGCCAAGAAGAAGGCAGCCGAGGTCACCAGGAGCGTCAAGGCCGAGGTCGCCGCCCCCGAGAAGAGCAAGTTCAACGTCGGCGAGCTCCTGAAGATGGGCAAGGCGAAGGGATACCTCACTTACGAGGACATCCAGAACAAGCTACCGCCCGAGGTCATGAGCTCCGACGAGATCGACAGCCTTCTGCTGGGCCTCAACCGTCACGGGATCGAGGTCGTGGAGACTCCCGCCCATGCTCCGAAGAAGAAGGGCAGGAGCAAGGCGAAGTCCAAGTCGAAGAAATCGGACGATGAGAGCGCGTCGAGTACGACCCCGACCAAGTCCAACGATCCCATTCGCCTGTACATGCGCAAGATGGGGAGCGTCTCGCTTCTCGACAGGGAAGGCGAGGTCCGTATCGCCAAGCGCATCGAGGAGGGAGAGAACAAGATCTTCACCGTGATACTCGGCTGT
>JAFDER010000436.1 GCA_019310245.1 Deltaproteobacteria bacterium | reverse complement strand
AAGCCCGGAGCGGGGGGGACGTGCTCGGATCGCTCGGGACCGGCGAGATCTTCGGCGAGATGGGGCTGCTCGAGAAGACCACCCGTGCGGCCGACGTGGTCCTGACACGCGACTCCAGGATCATCGAGATCGACATGGGCCGCCTGGAGAGGCTCACCGAGGCGCGGCCGCGCCTGGGAAAGCTCGTCATGCAGAACCTGGCGCGCGGCCTGTCCGAGAAGCTCCGTCGGAGCTAATCCTCGGGAAGCTCGTCGTCCCCGAAGGTGTGTCCCCTGCTCTGCTTGGCGTGGAGGTAGCGGATGTTGTGGTGGCACACGCCCGAGACGATGGGAATCCGCTCCGACACCTTCACTCCGCCCCTCTCGAGATGCTCCACCTTCATGGGGTTATTCGACAGCAGCCTCACCGAGGCTCCCTCGTCGAGGAAGTGTGCGAGGATGACGGCGGCATCGGAGAAGTCGCGCGAGTCCGCCGGCAGGCCGAGCGACTCGTTCGCCTGGTACGTGTCCTGGCCCATGTCCTGGAGCAGGTAGGTCACTCCCTTGGCCCAGAGGCCGATGCCCCGGCCCTCGTGGCTGGCCATGTACACGACGGCACCGGCCTCCTCCTGGAAGATCCTGTGGTAGGCCTCCTGGAGCTGGGGTCCGCACTCGCACCGCATCGAGCCGAACACGTCTCCGGTCATGCAGCAGGAGTGGACGCGCACGAGAACGTCGCTGCGGCCCTGGAGCTGGCCGTGTACGAGCAGCGAGTTGACGGCCATGTAGCTCGTCAGGAGATGCAGGAGATCGTCTGGCCGGCCGACGCGCAGCTCGCGTGAGATCCTGTCGACCTCCTCGAGCTCCGTCCGCCTCACGAAGAGATACCACCCGAGAATGCGCTCCTGCCCGCTTTGCTTGTCCAGGACGGGCATGGGGATGGGCCCGAGCACGCTCAGCCGCACTCCGTCGCGCCCCTCGACAGTCCTGATCTTGCCCTTCTCCTCCAGAAGCCGCCTCACGTTCCCATCGATGTAGCTGAACATGCTTCCTCACGTCGTCGTTCGTACCGGTTGGTTCGCGAGCCGCAGGAATCTTGGTATGGCCGCAGGTTCCCGTCAAGGGCGCGCGGGCCCCTCCATCGCCATCGCGTGAAGGTTGACTTCCATTTGAGCTATGCTTGTACAGGATCGGCCTGATACACTCGGACGTCCAAACCGATGTCAAGCAAGGCAAAGAAAGGATACTACTGCCCGCAGTGCCACGGCCCCGTGGATGCAGAGGATTCCATCTGCCTGGGATGCAACGCGGAGCGCAGGGGGGCCTGGCCCATGGACCCCTACGTGGGACGGACCATCGGACGGAAGTACCGGATCGACAGGCGGCTCGCCTCGAGCGCCTCGGGCATCGTGTTCGGAGCGATGCAGGTGCACCAGGACATGGAGCTCGGCAGCGTCGTCATCAAGATGCTGCCCAAGAAGGCCACCACGGACCAGAAGATCGCGAAACGCTTCATGGACGAGGCAAAGGCGGCGCGCACGCTCACGAACCCCCACGTAGTCCGCGTGTTCGACCTCGACCATGACACGGGGCACGTGCCCTACCTCGTCCAGGAATACGTCGAGGGCGATCCCCTCAACGAGATCATCGTGCAGGAGGGGCGGCTGAAGCCCGTGAGGGCCCTGGCCATCGCCCTGCAGATCGCAGAGGGATTGGAGGAGGCGCACCAGAAGCAGATCCTGCACCGCAACCTGCGGCCGACGAACGTGATCATCAGGACCCGTCAGAACGAGGACTTCGTGAAGGTGATCGGGTTCGGGATGTACCAGACGCTCGAGCGCACCGGAAGCCACAGGACGCTGGGATCGGAGCGCTACCTCGCCCCGGAACAGATCGACGGCAAGAAGGAGGACGAGCGGACGGACATCCACGCCCTGGGCCTCATCCTTCACGAGATGCTCACGGGGGAGCCTCCCGTGAGCAGCGGTCCCGGCCTGGCCGAGCTCCTGCCGGACGCGGACACGAACCTGATCGACCTCGTGGAGATGATGCTCGAGCCGGATCCCGCGAACCGGCCGGAGAACATGACGCGCGTGGTCGTGTTCCTCGAGCAGGCGGCCCAGGAGCTGGGCCTCAACCTGGACATCACGGGACGGTTCACGCTCCCGCCCGAGATGGTCGAGGAGGTGAAGGAACCTCGCGTCGCGCCGCCCGATCTGCCCGACCAGGCCGGAGTCAGCGACGGGCCCGGGAGAAAGAAGGGGATCCACCCGACCATCATCGCCCTCGCGGTGCTCGCCGGCCTCATCCTCCTGACGGCCGTCATCCTGGGAGCCATCCGCATCTGCGGCTCCCTCTCCGGGCAGGAGCTGGAGCCAGGAGAGCACGCGGTGGAGGAGACGGCAGAGCCCGAGGTGGAGCCGACCGTCGGAGATCAGGTCCCGGAGACGCAGCCCCCGGACGAGCGGGAGACCGGACCCGGGACGACCGCCGACGACGGTGCGGGCGCCGAGGAGGCGGAGACCGAGGCGCCGCCGGAGCCCGTCGACGAGGAAGCTCCGGCCGTCAAGACGAAGCCTCCGGCCACGAAGAAGAAGCCCAGGCCCGTCAAGACGAAGCCCCTGCCAGGAAAGAAGAAGGACACGCCCTGGACCAAGCTCTGAGCACGGCTCAGTACATCCTCATCGATACCTACAATCATCACATCGCATGTCCACAGCGAGGAACGTCCACGGCGGGGGGACGTTCCCCTGGCGACAAGGGCGTGGGGTGGCGCGGGGTCGAAGGCACCATGAAGATCCCCGGTGACTGAGTGCCCCGCGCTCCTCACGCCCATGCAGCAGGGTGCCACGGACCTGGGAGAGGCAATCTACAGGGCGGCGCGCAGCTCATCGAGCCTGCGGCGCAGGCCGCTGCGGCAGGAGACGATCCGGGCGGCCAGGAGGACCGCCTCGCGCATGGACCGGTGGTCGGCCCTCCCGGTGCCCGCCACGTCGTCGGCCGTTCCGTGGTCAGGGCTCGTGCGCACGAAGGGCAGGCCCGCCGTGTAGTTGACCCCGAGGAAGGGATCGGCAAGCTTGGCCGCGATCGTGGCCTGGTCGTGGAACATGGCCAGCACGCCGTCGTGGCGGCCGAGCACGTGATCCCGGTACGCCGCGTCCGCCGCCACCGGTCCCACGAGCTCCCCCTTCCCGCCGAGGCGCGCCACCGCACCGCGCAGGGCGGCCACGGCAGGGGCGATCACGCGCTCCTCCTCGTCGCCCATGATCCCGCCGTCCGATGCGTGCGGGTTGAGGCCGCACACGGCCAGCCTCGG
>JAFDER010000435.1 GCA_019310245.1 Deltaproteobacteria bacterium | reverse complement strand
GCCGGCTTATCCTCGGCTGCAGGCTTGTCCTCTGCCGGCTTCTCTTCCGCAGCAGCCTCCTTGATCGGCTTCATCGAGGCCATGATGTTGCGGTTGAGCTTCTCGTGAACAGAGATGTCCTCGCCGGAGGCGGGGTACGAGAAGAGGAAGTCCACACGGTCGGTCTCGGTGAAAACGTAGTAGATGCGCTCCAGGACCTGTCCGAGATCGGCCTCGTACATGATGTACGGGCCGGCCTTGCTCTTGCCCTTCTTCTTGCCGGGGAGAACGACGGGGCGCCCCTTGGAGAGCACGTAGTCAGCCTGCATCCGTGCTGCCTTCGCGCCCGAGGGCGGGTTGGCGCCGTCCGGGTTCTCGGACCTGCGGATTTCCAGGGTGATGACGCCGTCATCCGTCGAGGCCTTGAAGAGAAGATCCGGCTCCGGCTCGGCGGCATCGCCCGTCCCTTCGATGACAGCATCCGCGAAGGGCATGAAGGTCAGGCCGACGTCCTCGAGGACAACGGCCTCGCCGAGAGAAATGGACTTCTCTTCTTCCTCGGCGACGGCCTCATCATCATCACCATCGACCGCCTCATCGCCCTCCCCTTCCTGTGCCACCTCGCCCGCCACTCCTTCCTCGAGCGGGGGCTCCTTGTTCTTCTTGACGTAGGAGTAGACGAGCCACCCTATGGCGGCGGCCGCGATCACGCCGTAGCCCGCGTACGTGATGATCTTCTTCTTCCGCGCCTCTTTCTCAATCTCGGCCTTCTTGGCCGTGTCCTCCCGCCTTGCACCAAGGCCCTCGGCGGGGCTGGAGGAAGCTCCCCCACCCAGGTGAGCTCCGCAGAACTTGCACTTCGAAGCGTTGTCCTGATTGAACATCGAGCACTTGGGACACTCCTTCATGACTCATCTCCTTGGGGGCGTAAGCTATCGCCAGCCGGGCTGCGGCGTCAAGTGCGTCAAGTCTAGGTCGGAAGAAGCCGCAGGTACTGCATGTAGTCCGTGTTGCCCTTGTGCCAGCGCCTGAGGATGTTCTTGCCCATGAGCTTGTACAGGGCGTTCCGGACCGACGGGGCACCGGACCTCTCGATGGCCTGGCCCGCGAGGCGGGCCGTGGCCGTGGCGGCGGCATCGAGGCCGTCGTTCATCGCGCGGATGATCGAGTAGTAATCCGAGTAGTGGCTCATGGCCTGGACCTGGAGCTGGTAGGGGTCGAACCCCATCGGCTTGAACACCACGTGGCCGGCGTCGTAGTAGCGCCACATCGTGTGCAGCAACCTCCCCTCGCCGACGAGCCTGCCGAAGAGCTCCGTGCCCGGGAACGGAGTCAGGATCATGTACTGCACGGAGTCCAGGCGCTCCCTGTGGACGAACTCGGACGTACGCTTCAGAACCGCGGGGTCGTCCGCGTCCGAGCCGAACACGAACATGCCGTGCACCCGGATGACGTGCTTGTGGAAGCGCCTGATCGCTCGCTTCACGTCGTCCGAGGACTGGCCCTTGTGCATCTCCCTGAGCGTCCTGTCGTTGATGGACTCGAACCCGACGTACACTCGCCCGCAGCCGCTCCTCTGCATCTTGTGCAGAAGGTCCTCGTCGCTCGTGACGTCCGCACGGACCTGCGCCGTCCACCAGCGGACGCGGCCTCCGGCTCTCTCGAGGAGCCCATCGACGATGGCGTGCGTCCTCTTGTTCTTCGCGGCGAAGTTGTCGTCGTAGATGAAGACCTCGCTCAGACGGGTCGTGTCCAGCTCGGCGAGCACGCGCTCCGGGCTCATGTGCCTGTAGCGGCGGCCGTACATGGCCGTGACCGTGCAGAAGTTGCACGCGAACGGGCAGCCCCTCGAGAACATGAAGGGCTGGATGCGTATCTTGAAGAAGTTGACGAGCAGATCCCAGTTGATGAACGGAAGAGTGTCCATGTCCTCGACCGGCGTGCCGTGGACGATCGCATCGTCCGTCCCGTGCTCGACGAGGTCGGCGATCACGTTCTCGCCCTCCCCGGTGACCACGTGGTCCGCGTATCGCAGCGCCTCCTCCTGCATGAACGAGACGTGCGGGCCGCCCATGAGGACGCGGCCTCCCGGGTTGCGTCTCTTGAACAGGGTGGCGAGCTCGTATCCCCTCTCGACAGTTGACGTGATCGTGCTCAGGCACAGGACGTCGGCGTCGAGGTCGTTGAACCCGAGGTGGCGCCCCAGCAGGTCCTCGTTGATGACAGTGACGTCGTGGCCTCTTCTGTCGAGGATCGTGCCGAGGTAGAGGGGGCCGAGGAGGGGCAGCCCGGCGAAGCCCGAGAAGACGTTCGAGTCGGGGGATGCCGGCTCTACGAGCAGGACCTTGCGACGCTTCGTCAGGGTTCGTGAGGTCATGGAGCCTTCCTATCTTGCTCTTCGCACGGCCCGTGTGAGGGCCAGGATCCAGATTCCGAACGAGATCAGCGAGACCGGCCAGAGGCCGGGGTGAACACCGAAGACGACGAAGAAGACGAGTCCCAGGAGCACGAGCGATCCCCCCGAGATCCACATGGCCGATCTCACACGCTTCGCGTAGAACGATGCGGCCACCGAGCTGAGGCCCACGAGGATGATGAACGCCGGCCATGCATCCAGGAGGATCGCCCATGACGTGAAGTTGCACAGGAAGAACAGGCTGGAGACGCCGATCATGAACGACCCGATCCCCATGAGAACCAGATCCTGCTGTCCCCTCTGGTAGAAGAGCACGAGAAGGCCG
This sequence comes from Deltaproteobacteria bacterium, assembly GCA_019310245.1. Lineage (GTDB taxonomy): Bacteria > Myxococcota_A > Polyangia > DRWM01 > DRWM01 > JAFDER01. The sequence continues at coordinate 582 of JAFDER010000435.1, read as the reverse complement.
GCGCCCACGACTGCCGGGAAGACGGGCCACAACCTGTGCACGCCGCTCAGGACGTGGAACTGCTCGAGCAGGAGCAGGATGCCCACGACCACGCACAGGATGGCGAGAAGACGGAACTCGCCCTTGACCACCCTGCCCGCCATGAGGCGTGGCTGCTGGTACACGGGTTGAACCACGTGGAGGCCGGGTCTCTTCTCCCCGCCTTCATCATCGAGTGGCTGTCGTTCTTCCAGACCCATTCCGACTCGTTGATATTGTTTCCGGGCAGTTTTGGCAAGTGCGGTGCGCGGTCTAGGAGAATCCTGCGAGCTCCAGGAGCGTGACGATCCAGGAGCCGGAGACGTTTCGCGCCTCGATGTGGTAGCCGGCCGCGTCCTGATCCGATCGCTGGAGGAACAGCTCGACGGCTGCCTGCGCTCCGTCCAGCGTGACGGAGCCGAAGACGAGGAAGGGAGGACCCGGAAGGCCGAGCGACCTCTGGAGCAGGGTCGCATCCTCCTCGCTTGCGTGCAGCACGACGGCCGGGTATCCGGCGTACGGGAGGTTCACCTCGTCCGGACCCACGACGTACAGCGGCTCGCC
>JAFDER010000434.1:3311-4390 GCA_019310245.1 Deltaproteobacteria bacterium | reverse complement strand
AGCACCTTGACGAAGTGGCCGTCATCGGCCCGCGTGAGCAGGAAGATGTGGCTCGGATTCAGGTCCCTGTGCACCACGCCCATGGCATGAGCCGGCCCGAGCGCCTCGAGCACCTGGACGGCGACGGTCACGCCCATCTCTGGACTCAGCGGACCGCGCGCGAGCATCGCCGAGAGCGGCTCGCCCTCGAGGTACTCCATGATGATGTACAGCACATCGTCATCGGTCTCCCCCATGTCGTACACCTCGACGACATTCGGGTGCTGGATCATGTTCGCGGCCTGCCCTTCCCTGAGGAATCTCTCCTTGAGGATCTCGTCCTGGGCGGCGTGGGGAGGCATGAGCTTGGCCACCACGAACTTCTTCACGTAGAGGTGGAGCGCCTTGTAGACGTTGATCCCCTCGGCCGAACGGCTGAGCTTCTCCAGAAGCTGGTACCTTCCCGCAAGCACCTTGCCGAGGAACGGATCGCTAGGCCCATGCAGGGGCCGTCCCAGTCGGGTCTTGGCCATGGACGGGAGGATAGGATTGGCCCGGTGCGCGCGTCAAGGAGGGATCACGGCCGCCGCGGCCGGACCTGTGCGGTGATCAGCCGTTCTTCTTCTGGTACTCCTTGAAGAACTCGACGAGGTCTTCGATTCCCTTGAGGGGCATGGCATTGTACATGGACACGCGGATGCCGCCGACGGACCGGTGGCCCTTGAGGCCCTTGAACCCGGCGTCGGCCCCGTCGGCGATGAGCTTCTTCTCGAGCTCCTCGGAGGGCAGGCGCATCGTCACGTTCATGAACGAACGGCTCTCCGGGTCGGTGACCGTCCCCTTGAAGAAGCCGCCCGAGCCGTCCATGAAGCCGTAGAGCAGATCCGCCTTCTGCCTGTTGACCTTCTCCATGGCCTCGAGCCCGCCGTTGTCCTTGAGCCAGTTCAGAACCCTGTTGACGATGAAGATGGGAAACACGGGAGGCGTGTTGAACATCGAGTCCTTCTTCACGTGCGTCCCGTACGAGACCATCGTCGGGATGTCCTCGCGGCAGCGCTCGAGGAGGTCGTCCCGGATGACGACCAGTGTGACGCCTGCCG
>JAFDER010000434.1:0-3304 GCA_019310245.1 Deltaproteobacteria bacterium | reverse complement strand
AGATGAGCGGCACGTCCGCCTTGGGGAACGTGTGCCACTGCGTGCCCTTGATGGTGTTGTTCGACGTGAAGTGGACGTACGCCGCGTCGGGATCGAGCTTCAGCTCGTCCTGCCTGGGAAGCCTGGCGAACCCCTCGTCCTCGGTCGAGGCTGCGACGCTGCACCTCGCAACGATGTTCGCCTCCTTGATCGCCTTCGTGGACCAGGTGCCCGTGTTGATGTAGTCCGCACTCTCCCCCTCCTTCAGGAGGTTCATCGGGATCATGTAGAACTGGCTCGAGGCACCGCCGCCCAGGAACAAGACGTGGTACTCGTCACCGAAGCCGCCCAGCTCGTGCACGAGCGAGACGGTCTCCTTGTGCATCGCATCCACCTCCTTGCCGCGGTGGCTCGACTCGATGATGCTCATCCCTGAGCCCTTGTAGTCGAGGAACTCCTCCTGGACCTCCTCGAGAACTTCGAGGGGGAGCGTGGCGGGGCCTGGACTGAAGTTGTACACGCGGCTCATGACGCCTCCTTTCCGATGATGTCGAGGATCACGTCCCCGATCCGGAGCAGGTTTTCCTTGCTGGACGCTCCGATGTGGGGCGTCATGACGACGTTCGGGGCCTTGAGGATGGGCGAGTCGGGCGGCGGCGGATCCGAGTACCACACGTCGTTGCCAAAGCCGCGCACCTTGCCCGACTCGAGCGCCCTGGCCATGTCCACCTCGACGATGCACTTGGCGCGGGCCGTGTTCACGATGATGACGCCGTCCTTCATCTTGTCGATCGAGGAGGCGTTGATCATTCCCTCGGTGCTGTCGAGGAGAGGCACGTGGAGCGAGATGAAGTCGGCCTTCTCGTAGATGTCGTCGACGGAGCCGACCATCTTCGCGATCTCGTGGCCATCGAGGGCCGGATCGAAGGCGATCACGTCCATGTCGAACGCCCTTGCCCTGCGGGCGACCTCGGTGCCGATGTTGCCGACACCGATGAGACCCAGCGTCTTGCGCCACAGCTCCGTGCGCTTGAGCTGTTTCTTCTCCCACCGGCCATCTGCCATGGAGGTGTGACCGGGCACCACATTGCTGGGCACGGCCAGCATGAGCGCCATCGTCAGCTCCGCCACGGCGATGGCCGATGCCGATGCCGTGTTGAACACCTTGACGCCCTTCTCCTTCGCGTAAGGCCGGTCGATGTTGTCCAGGCCCACGCCACCACGAATGATCAGCTTGAGGTTGGGCGCGGAGTTAATGTACTCCTTGGTGCACTTGGTCTTCGACCGGACGAGGACGATGTTCGCCTCGGCCAACCGACCCTTGTCGTCGGTGACGTCGCCGAACTTCTTCAGCTTCTCCGGCAACGATGAGTCGAATGCATCGCTTATCAGGATCAACATCTTGAAACCTCCTTGCGCGCCACCGGCGCGCGTGGCCTTGTTACCCGTCCATCATCCGAACCAGGAGACCCGAGCGGAGCTTGGGCTCGAACCACGTGCTCTTGGGCGGCATGACCTCTCCCGAGTCGGCCACGGCGAAGAGCTCGTCGAGTGTGGTCGGGAACATGGCGAAAGCCACGGCCCAGCCCTCGGAGCAGCGCTTCTCGAGCTCGCCGAGCCCCCTGATCCCACCCACGAAGTCGATCCGCGGATCGGTTCGCGGGTTCTCGATTCCCAGCACGGGCGAGAGAAGGTTCTCCTGCAGGATCGCGACATCGAGGCTACGCACGGGGTCGCCGGCCGCAAAGGAGCCCTCCCGCGCCGCGAGGCGGTACCATTGGCCGCCGAGAAGCATGCCGAACGTGTGGGATTTCGGCGGCCGGGGCTCGAGCGCGGGCGAGACCTCGAACCTCTCGGCGATCTTGCCGAGAAACTCCTCCCCGGAAAGCCCGTTCAGGTCCCGGACAAGGCGGTTGTAGTCCAGGATCTTGAGCTGGTCGTGGGGGAAGATCACGGTGAGGAAGAAGTTGTACGGCTCGTCGCCGCGGTGCTGCGGGTTGGCTTCCTTTCTCAGCTGCCTGACGCGGGAGGACGAGGCCGACCGATGATGACCGTCAGCGACGTAGAGCGCATCGACACCGGCGAACGCCTGCACCGTCCTGGCCTCGAGCTCGTCGTCCAGGATCCAGACCCTGTGCCCGACCCCGTCGTCTGCCGTGAAGCCATAGACGGGCTCGCCCTTCTTGATGTCCTCGACGATGGCGGTGATCCGCGGCTGCGAGCGGAAGGCCAGGAACACGGGTCCCACCTGGCTGTCCATGACGTCGATGAGGCGGGCCCTGTCCTCCACCTTGTCGGGCTTGGTGTGCTCGTGCTTGCGGATGGATCCCCCGTCGTACTCGTCCACCGAGGCCCCCGCCACGAAACCCGCCTGGACGTGCTCGCCCATGCGCTGCTCGTAGAGGTACAGCCTGGGCTGCTCTTCCCGGATCATCACGCCCTGCTCGATGAGCGACCGGAGGTTGTCGCGGGCCGTCTCGTAGACCTGCGCCGAGTGCGGATCAACGTCCTCGGGCAGGGTGATCTCGGCCTTGTTCACCCTGAGGAAGCAGACGGGATTGTCGGCCGCCATCTGCCTGGCCTCCTCGGAGCTGAGCACGTCGTAGGGAGGAGCGGCCACCTTTTCCGCGAGCTGAGGTTTCGGCCTGAGGGCCTTGAAGGGCTTGAGAATCGCCATAGGGCCGATCGGTAACAGAGGGTCAGTTGGGGGTCAAGCTCAACCCGCACCCCCCTCGCGGGCCTTCTCGCGGACCTTCTCGAAAACGGGCAGCGAGCGCTCGATCGTCTCCTCGCTCACGGTGCAGTAAGCGATCCTGAAGTAGCCCGGAGTCCCGAATCCGGAGCCCGGCACGACGAGGAGCCTGTCCTCGAGCGCCATCCTCGTGAATGCCTGATCGTCCTCGATCGGAGAGCGCGGGAACAGGTAGAACGCCCCGCCCGGCTTGATCATCTCGTAGCCGATGGACGTGAGCCCGTCGTAGAGCAGATCGCGCTTCTGCCTGTACCATTCCACGTCCACGCTGGCTTCCTGGCAGGCGCCCGCCACCCGCTGCCACAGGGCCGGGGCATTGACGAATCCCAGCGTGCGGTTCGTGAAGGTCATGGCATCGACGAGCTGGTCCACGCCCTCGATCTCGGGGTGGACGGCCACGTACCCGATGCGCTCGCCCGGAAGGGCGAGGTCCTTGGAGTGGGAGGTGATCAGGATGGAATCCCTGTAGTGGTCCAGGTGGCTGGGACACCTGTCGAGGTCGTAGAGGATCTTCCTGTAGGGCTCGTCGCTCACGAGATAGATGACCCGACCGATCTCCTTCTCCTTGTCCTC
>JAFDER010000433.1 GCA_019310245.1 Deltaproteobacteria bacterium | reverse complement strand
ATGCTGAAGGTCTGGACCACGTTGGCATGGCTGAGCTTGAGGCTGAGGCGCGCCTCGTCGAGAAACATCTCGATGAACTGCCGATTCTGCGCCAGGTGGGGCAGGACGCGCTTGATCGCAACCTGCTTCTTGAAACCCTCGATGGACTCGACCTCTGCCTGGAAAACCTCGGCCATGCCTCCGGCCTCGAGCTTCCTGACAACGCTGTATTTCGGGGCTTCTGGCATACACTTCGCCCATCGTCCGGGATCACTCCCAGACCGGTCCAGCGCTAATGTACTCCCAATGTGCGGGGAGGGTCAACAAGGATGGAAACGAGGTATGACTCCAATCAGAGCGACTACTTGAGGGCGAACTTGCCCAGCTTCTTGTGCAGGCCCTCCCGGCTGATGCCGAGGGCCCTGGCCGTCTGCGACTTGTTGTTGCCGTGCTCGGCCAGAGCCTGGGTGATGATCCACTTCTCGACCTCCCCCATCCTCTCCTTCAGAGTGCCGGCCCGCGGAGCCGCCTCCTGGACGATGCGCTCCACCCTGCGGATGTGGGGCGAGAGGAGATCGGCGGTGGCGATCTGGCCGTCCTCGATCGCGATCACGACGCGCTGGATCTCGTTCTCCAGCTCGCGAACGTTTCCTGGCCAGTCGTAGCCCACCAGCACGTCGAGCACGTCCTGGCTGATGCCGCCGACGCGCTTGCCGAACTCGCTCGCGTACTTGGCCAGGAAGTGGTTGGCTAGATCCGGAATGTCCTCGACCCTCTCCTTCAGGGCGGGGACGCGGATCGGGAACACGTTGAGGCGGTAGAAGAGGTCCTCCCTGAACCTGCCCTCCGCCACCTCCTTCTTCAGATCCCGGTTCGTGGCGGCGATCAGGCGCACGTTCACCTTCACGGACCTGTTCGAGCCCAGCGGCCGGATCTCGCCCTCCTGGAGCACCCTCAGGAGCTTGCTCTGGATCGAGTGAGGCATCTCGCCGACCTCGTCCAGGAGGAGCGTGCCTCCATCGGCCACGGCGAACAGGCCCTTCTTGTCGCGCGAGGCGCCCGTGAAGGCGCCCTTGGCGTGTCCGAAGAGCTCGCTCTCGAGGAGGCTCTCGGGAATGGCGGCACAGTTCTGGGCAACGAACAGGTGCTCCGCTCGCTTGGACCGGTAGTGAATCGCCGAGGCCACGATCTCCTTGCCCGTGCCGGTGTCCCCTTCCACGAGAACGCTCACGGGCGTGTCCTTGACCTTCTCGACCTGATCGAACACCTCGCGCATGGCGCGGCTCGAGCCGATGACGGCGACCTGCCGCTCCCTGACCTGTTCCTTGAGGTATCGGTTCTCCCTGTCGAGCTTGCGTTCGGCCAGTCTCAGCTTCTCGAACAGCTCGGCGTTGAGGATGGACAGCGAGGCCTGGGAGGCCACGATGAGCAGGAGGTTCAGATCGGTCCGGCTGAACATGCCCGGGGCATCGCGGTTGTCCACCTGCAGGACGCCGAGCACCTCGTCGCCCTTCCACAGCGGCGCCGCCATGGTCGAGAGGATGCCCGCTCCCATGATGGATGCGGTCTCGCCCACCTCCTCGGGCGCGTTGGCGAGGACGAGCCCGGTCTGATCGGTCACCACCCTCTGGACGATGGCCTGGCTGAGGGAGAAGCCTCCCTTCTTCGTCTCGCCGCTCCTCGAGGCGAAGAGCATCGGGATGAATCCGCCGCTGGCGGGGTCGCGCAGGGCGAGGCACAGGTGAGTGGCCCCGGGCAGGATCTCGAACACGGCGTCGCGGCTCGTGACCAGCACCTTCTGCAGATCGAGCTCCCAGCGCAGGCCTCCCAGGACGCCGTAGAGACGCGCCATGAGGTCCGGGTCGCGCTGGACCTCGTCGTGCACGTTCATGAGGTCCTGGATGCGAGCGACGGCCAGCACCTGCGTGTCGTCGACGCCGGGCGAGCATGCGTTCTCGAGGTTGAAGCCCAGGGCCACGGGCCCCTAGGCGGAGCCCACGAGCAGGATGTCTCCGGCCTGGATCGTCATGGAGGCGAGCCCGCCCGTGCCCAGCACGAATCGCTCCTTGCCCCTCGTGACCCCCGTGCCGTTCGTGGAGCCCAGGTCCTCGATCGTCCAGACCTCGCCTCTCAAGAGCAGCCGGCAGTGCACGGACGAGACGTGGATGTCCTCGACGACGAGGTCGTTTCCCGGATCCCGGCCGATCTGGATGGAGTCCTTGGGGAACTCCCAGACCCTGCCCTTCTGGGAACCCTGGATGACCTCGATTTTGACCATTCGCCCGGGGTGCTGCTACTCGCCGCTGGCCTTCTCTGAAGGATACATCTCGGCGAGCTTGCCTCCGCTCCTCTGGAGCAGCTTGGCGTAGAGGCACTCGGAGCTGTTGGCGAGCACTGTGTACTGCGGCTTCTTGCGGAAGTAGGGAATCACCTTCTTGAGCCTGTCGCAGGTCTTGCTCGTGCAGCCGCCCACGGAGATCCTGTCGATCGCGATGACGACGGCCTTGAGCACGTCCTGGTTCCTCGTGCCGAGCAGCTTCTCGTCCTCGTTCTTGCCCTGGTTGAGCAGGGCGGAGAGGGCGTCCAGCGCCGCGGTGTCGCCAGGCGCGGCCAGTTCGCCGATCCACAGGACGGCGAGCTGCTTGGTGCGCCACTCATCCTCGGGCACCTTGAGCTTGCCCATCCAGCAGGCCGCGTCCTTCTTGCACTCGCTCTTGGCCTTGAAGCGGTCCATGAAGCCCTTGAACTGCTCCTTGACCTCCTCGTTGGCCTCCTCCTCCATGAGCTTCTTGAGCTTGGCCTCGTCCTCGGCCGGAGAGATGATGCTGGCCAGCAGGCCCGCGCTCACCCGGAACGGTGCGTACCCATCGCCCGTCATCTCCTCGAGGACCATGTAGAGGACAGGCAGGAGCTTCGGGTTGAACGACATGGGCATCTTCAGGGTGTTGGTCCCGATGAGGCCCGAGGCGAAGCTGGCGAAGACCTTGTAGTAATGAGAGTCCTGCTGCCATTCCTTCTCCTGGATGAACTCCAGCACGTAGTCGAGGAGCGGCTCGTAGCCGAGCATGGCGAGCGTCTCGGTGGCCATGGCCGGGAGCACGCCCTCCTTGTCGATCTCCTTGTCCTGGACGCGCGCCATCAGGTAGTCGTAGATGGCCTTGTCCTTTGCAGGGTCAATCCTCAGCTCGTAGAACATGAGGCCGATCTTGTTCTGCTTGATGCCATGAAAGAACTTGAACCTCTGCGCGTCCTTCTCCAGCTCCTTGAACTCGTTCTTGTAGCCCTAGAAGAGCTTGTCGAGTACCGCCTGGCGGTTCTCGATCGAGA
>JAFDER010000432.1 GCA_019310245.1 Deltaproteobacteria bacterium | reverse complement strand
ACCCCCGTCCCGTTGCCGGGAAGCGATTTTCAAGACCGCCGCCTTAAACCACTCGGCCACTCCTCCACCGCGCAAAGTAAGTGCGAACGCGAGGGCCTGTCAACATGGGGGTCGAAATGCGCTACACTGCACGCATGAAGATCAAGGCCGATCTCGTGGTCAAGAATGCCTCTCAGGTCTTCACTTCAGCGGGTAGCCCCGAGAGTCCAGTCGTCGTCGAGGGAGGCAGCGTGGCCGTGGCGGGAGGTCTCGTCGCCTGGGTCGGAAAAACCGAACGGCTGGCTGACGACGTTGAGGTCGGGCCCGAGGCAATGGTCATCGACGCCGCCGGGGGCGTCGTGACGCCGGGCTTCGTGGACCCGCACACTCATGCGGTGTTCGCTGGCAGCAGGCCGCTCGAGTTCGAGTGGAGGCTCTCCGGACGCTCGTATCTCGACATCCTCGCCGATGGGGGAGGAATCCTGGCCACGGTCAATGCCGTCAGGCAAGCAGACGAGGATCAACTCGTCCGGGAAAGCCTCCCGAGGCTGGACAGGATGCTGGAGTTCGGTGTGACCACCTGCGAGGTCAAGAGCGGATACGGCCTTGACGTCGAAAACGAGCTCAAGCTCCTGCGCGTGGCGAGGAAGCTGGCATCCCTCACGCCGATGAGGATTCTGCCAACGTTTCTCGGAGCCCACACCTTCCCGCCCGAGTTCAGGGATGACCACGATAAATACGTGAAGCTCGTGATCGAGGAGATGTTGCCGGCCGTGGTGGAGGAGGGTCTGGCACTGGCCTGCGACGTGTACGTGGAAAAAGGTGTATTCGACGTGGACCAGGCGGAGCAAATCCTGCGGGCCGCGACGGACTCCGGCCTTGGCATCCATGTCCATGCCGGCCAGTTCGTGGACCTCGGCGGTCCGGAGATGGCAGCTGGCATGGGAGCGTCGAGCGTGGACCACCTGGACGTGGTCTCCGACGAGGGTCTCGCGGCCATGGCCCGGAGCGGCACGGTGGCCGTGATGCTCCCAGGAGCGGCCGTTTCTCTCGGCCAGAAACCACCGCGGGTGGACAGATTCCTCGAAGCCGGTGTGACCCTGGCACTGGCCACGGACCTGAACCCCGGCACATCCTACACCGAGAACCTTCCCCTCATGGCCTTCCTGTCGGTCACGTCCATGGGATTGCCGTGCTCGGCTGCTCTTCTCGCGATCACGCGGCACGCAGCCAAGGCCGTGGGATTGAAGGAGCCCGAGGGAACTCTGGCACCAGGGGCGCGTGCGGATCTGCTCATCCACGACGTGTCGGACTGGCGAGAAATCCTCTACCATTTCGGGGTCACGCACGTCTCGAAGGTGCTCATCAAGGGCAAGCCTGTCGCGGGACCTCGAGCCTCCTGAGCTGGTCCCTGAGGGTCGAACGGGCAACGCCCAGGGAGCGAGCAGCCAGGGCAACGTTGCCACCCGATCGTACGAGCAGGTCCCGAGCCTCGGCAGTAGTGGTCGGCAGCACGTTGCAACCGGGCTCCGGCCCGGGTCCAGGTTCCATGAAGACGAGATGGGAGGGTAGGATCACGCCGCCACCCGCCCTCAGGGCGCCACTCGAGAGCACGTTCCTGAGCTCCCTGACGTTGCCCGGCCAGGAATGCGACTTGAGAATCTCCATAGCTTCCGACGAGATGGAAGCCACTCCAACCTCACAGCGACCCAGCAACCAGCGAGCCAGGACCGGAATGTCGGCCCTGCGCTTCATCAGGGGAGGCACGTTGAGCGTGAGTACCGCGAGCCGGTGAAGCAGGTCCAGCCTGAACGCTCCCTCGTACACCCTTCGAGGAAGGTCGCGGTGCGTGGCGGCGACGATCCTGAGGTCGACGCTCTCGGTCTCGTTGGATCCGAGGGGCCTCACGGCACCCTCCTCGATCACCCTGAGAAGACGCGCCTGAGCGGCTGCGGACAGCTCCCCGACCTCATCGAGAAAGAGCGTTCCACCGCTTGACGCCTGGACGAGGCCGCTGCGGTGCTCGTGCGCTCCCGTGAACGCGCCGCGCACGTGTCCGAAGAGGAGAGAATCGGCCAGACTCTCGGGAAGTGCACCACAGTTGACGGGAACGAACGGCCCGCTCGCCCTGGGGCCACGGGCATGCAGCCGCCGGGCAAGCCCCTCCTTTCCTACCCCGCTATCACCGACCAGGAGAACCGGCAGCGACGCTGCTGCGCACCTGTCCACCTCGTGGATGACTCTCCGCAATCCTGGAGTCTCGAGCCATCCCCGGTCATCGCCCGGTGGCACCTCAGGGCCGACGCACTCGATCACGGTCCTCCCGAGAGCGAGCAGGCTGCCTGGCCTGACCTCGGCACCATCGACGAGGTGGCCGTCCACACGCGTGCCGTTGCGGCTCCCCTGATCCGTGACGACCCACCCCCCGGCGGCCGGCTGGATCCGTAGGTGCAAGCGGCTCACGAACGAGTCAGCGAGCACGACGTCGCACTCACGACCGCGGCCGATGCTAGCACCTTGCGGGTCGATCTGAACGTGCCTCGGGCCGGAAGCCCCGGGAACGAGCAGAACCATCTCGGTGCGGCTCCGCGGCGGGAGAGGTTCGACACGCGTTTCGGTCCCGGGACCGGCTCCGGGATCGTCCCTGGTCACCTCGAGAGAAAAATCGCCGAACCTGACCCGGACGCCGGGCGCCAGAACCACCTGCCTGACGACCTTGCCCGAGCGGGCCAGGAGGTTGGCCTCCCCACGAGCAAGTGCCACCCACCGCCTCCCCCGCCTGCGCAGCACGAGATGGTGTTTTTCCACACCGCAGCCGGCCAGGCGCAGATTGTTGTCTTCACCACTTCCGATCCCGAGACAGCAACCCTCGAGCGGAAGCTCGAGCAGGTGATCGCCGCGGAGCGTGACGACCAGCCTCTGAAGCGGCCGGGGAGGCTTCGAAACCATGCTGATGCATCGCCGCCATGAGCAGGAAAGTTTCCTCCCCAAGCTTTGGATATTGCGACTTGAACTGCATAAGCATTATCAATATCATTGCTTCTCTTGCCAGCTGAGGCATCTGCCATGAGGGAGTGAGAATGAGCAGCGGTCCACCTTCCATGCGTCTGTCCATCCCCGCTGGACGTCCAGCCCAGATTGCCAAGGAGATGCTCTCCCACGCCCTGGGCTCGCTCCAGGACATCCAGACTCCAGGCCTGGACATCGATTCCCTCATGGGAAAGATCGCGAAGGCCGTCGGAGCTCTTTACGCCGTTCAGTTCACCGATCCGGAGGATCCCGGGCACACGGCCGGCGTTCGCAATGCAATTGCCTCGCTGGGCGAAGCACTCGGTGCGCT
>JAFDER010000082.1 GCA_019310245.1 Deltaproteobacteria bacterium | reverse complement strand
AACAGCGCCGCCACGATCGCAAGGATGCCCATGGGACCGCGCGAGCCCCACTCGATGATCGACGAGTTGCCGTCGGGCATGAAGTTGACGCCGATGAGGCCCATCCCGAGGGCCATGAGCCACATGTCGAGGATGGGCTTCGAGAAGAACCAGTTGTCGTACCAGTAGGTGGAGATCCAGTCGTCCTGCTCGAGGATGCGCCGCGCCACCTCCCCGTAGTGGCCTTCCCACGGGTCCCAGGCGCCGAACGCGCCGATCTGCGGCATCACGATCACGATCCCCAGGAGCAGCAGCCAGACCCACGTCCAGCGCACGTACCATGGTTCGCTCACGGCATGGAGCTTCGCCGCCCCGGGAAAGTCGGCCAGCTTCCGCTCGCCCTCGTAGCTCCAGGCGCCCATGAGATCGAGGATCCCCACGGCGGCGACCAGCAGGAGCACGATGCCGACCCACAGGCCGGCGCTGGGGCCCCACACGCCGGGCGCCACCACCTGCACGATGTGGGCGATCTTGCGCGAGGCGTCAGAGCCCTCGATGGTCGCCAGCGTCGGATCGGACGTGCCCTCCATGATCCAGGCGAGCAGCCCGCAGGAGGCCGCGGTGATGATCCCGCCCCTCACGAGGTGCTTTCTCGGGCTCTTCATGCCCCTTGCAGACGCGGCCATGGCGGTCAAAACTACAATCGGTACACGGTGTTGTCAACGAACAAGGCTCCGGGTGGATCCCGGGGCCGAAAAAATCGCCCGGGGTGCAGATCCCTGCCGGCCCGCGGCGCGTTCCATCATGAGAGGCAGGACAGGCACGGAGGACCACGACCATGAAGATTCTCACCACGATGACGGCAGCATGCATCGCGGCCGCGATCGCCACGGCGTCCATGACGGCGGCGGCCCAGGGCATGCTCATCCCCAAGAAGCAGTCCATCCCGGCACTCGCCATCGAGTCGCACAGGGTCACGGTGAAGATCCGCGACGGGGTGGCCAAGACGACGGTGGACCAGGTGTTCCGCAACGACTGCGGCCAGCAGCTTGAGGCCACGTACATCTTCCCTCTCCCGCAGGACGCGTCCGTCTCGGACTTCGCCCTGTGGATCGGAGGCAAGAAGCAGAAGGGCGAGATCCTGGAGAAGGATGAGGCGCGCAAGATCTACGAGGGCATCGTGGCCAAGCTCAAGGACCCGGGGCTCCTGGAGTACATGGGAAGCAACCTGTTCAAGGCGCGGATCTACCCCGTTCCGGCCAACGGCACGCAGAAGGTGCAGATCGCCTTCACGCAGAAGCTCGGATACCACAACAACATGTACAAGTACGTCTACCCGCTCAAGACCTCCGGGCCGAGCGCCTCCACCCTCAAGGACTTCACCTTCACGGGCAAGATCAAGAGCCAGGTGCCGATCAAGACGGTCTACTCGCCGACCCACGAGCTGGAGGTCCAGGTGGAGGGTGGCAACAGGGCCACGGTGGGCTTCGAGAAGGACAAGGCGCTCCTCGACCGCGACCTCGTCCTGTACTACACGGTGAGCGACGACCGCATCGGCATGAACCTGATCGCCCACCGCGTGGACGATGACGACGGCACCTTCATGCTGCTCCTGGCGCCGGGCAACGACCTGCCATCCGAGGAGATCGTGGGCAAGCAGGTCACCTTCGTGGTCGACACCTCCGGCTCGATGAGCGGCGAGAAGATGCAGAGGGCGAAGAAGGCGCTCAAGTACTGCCTCAAGCACCTGGGCTCGGACGATCTCTTCAACGTGATCCGCTTCTCGAGCACGACGGAGCCCTTCTTCGACACGCTCGTCAGCGCCTCGTCGAAGAACGTGGACGATGCGCTCGAGCGCATCGAGGACATCAATCCACTGGGCGGCACGGCCATCGAGCCGGCGCTCAGGGCGGCGCTCAAGCAGAAGACCGAGTCGGGCGTTCCCCACTTCATCCTGTTCATCACCGACGGCATGCCCACGGTGGGAGAGACGGACCCGCAGAAGATCGTCGACCTGGCCACGAAGCTCAACGGCGGGAAGAACTCCCTCTTCGGCTTCGGAGTGGGAGATGACGTCAACGTCAACTTCCTCGACAAGCTCGCGACGCAGAACCGCGGCTCCACCGAGTACGCACGAACGGGCGGGGACCTGGAGATGGCGCTCTCGATGATGTACGCCAAGATCGCCTACCCGGCGCTCACGGACGTCACGCTCGAGATCGACGGCGTGAAGACCCGGGAGGTCTTCCCCCAGGAGATGCCCGATCTCTTCTACGGCGGCCAGGTCGTCGTGGTGGGCCGCTATACGGGAGGCGGCAAGGCCAAGATCATGCTGAGCGGAAAGATGGGCGGCAAGGACCGCACGGTCAAGTACAAGGTCAAACGAGGAAGGTAGGTTACCTCCTGGATCAGATCCGTCTCAACGGCGAGAGCGAGGAGCTGCGCGAGGAGGTGATCGCGATCGCCAGACGCTACGGCATCGTCACTCCTTACACGTCCTACCTCGTGGTCGAGGACGAGGCGCTGCCGCAGCCCGCCCCGACGCCGATGCCCCCGCCCCACTGGGGGCCGCTGCTCCCGGGCTCGCCGCCGGCCTCCAAGAGCGCGGCACCCATGGCGGCGTTCGAGCAGGACGCGGCGACCTTCGACCTCATGGCCGAGAGCGCCGGAGACCTGGGCTCGGGCAAGGCCATGGGCGGCGCCGCCATGAACATGAGCAAGAAGGTCGGGAAGATGAAGGACGCCGAGAAGATGGAGTCCAGCCCCTCGGCGAACAAGTGGGCGTCCGACCGGGTGTTCGTGTGGCAGTCGGGCCGCTGGGTCGACAGCGGGTACGACTCCTCGACGAAGACGATGGAGATCGGCTACGCCACGCAGTCGTACTTCGACCTGCTCGCCCTCAGGCCCGACCTCAAGGACGCCATGAGCCTGGGCACCGAGATCGTGATCATGGTCGCGAAGAACAAGGCCGTGGTCATCGGTCTGGAAATCGACGGCGAGCCCTCGAAGTCGAAGATCAAGAAGTTCCTGAAATAAAAGAGCACGCAAAGGGAGGTATGCCATGCGGTTCATCAACACACGCAGCTGGACGCCACGGGCCACGATCATCCCGACGCCTCCGGGAAGGACGAGCCGCATCCATCTCACGCGATGGCTCACCGTCCTGCGAGGGCGCCTCGCGGAGGCGGCTCCCGTGCCCAAGGCCGTCCCCCGCAGGGCGGCCATGGCGTTGCTCTCTGCCGCGGGCCTCGCCCTGTGCCTCCTGCTGATCGTTCCCGGTGCTGCGCAGGCCGTGGAGCTCTACCCCGACGCGTGCTGCACGCTGCAACCCTCCTACGTGTACGTGGAGCCGCAGCCCGTCGTGTACGTCGCACACCAGCCCGTCGTGTACGTGAGCCCGTCACCCCAGGTCGTGGTCGTGGAGACCGTGTCGGACTCCCCCGACGACGTGCCGGAGCACCGGCTCAAGAAGCCCCTGCTGACGTGGATCGAGGCGACCGGCGGGGCGGGCATGTGGATCATCCCGGGCCTCAAGGAGGACGTGTACCTCGGCTACCACCTCGACGCCGCCCTGTCGCTGCGCGGGTTCTACATGGGCCTCGACTTCACCTGGATCCACGGCATGAAATGGGAGAAGAAGGAGCAGGAGGAGGTCTTCGTCGAGAAAGGCAACCTGGCGAACGTCGGGGTGGCCTTCGGTTACCGCTTCAACGAGGACGGCCGGGTCCATCCCGAGCTGGGAGCCATGTTCGATACCCTGATCCTCGACCGCGAGGCGGCCGGCACGGCCCTCGCGTTCGGCGTCGGCGCCACGGCGGGCCTGGTCGTGGACTTTCCCCTCAAGTACGGCGCCATCGTCACCAGCATCGAGGTGGCCGGCCACCGCCACATCTGGGCCCAGAACGGCTTCTACCCGCCACGCGCCTCGGCCTCGGTCATGGGCTCGCTGGGCTACAGGTTCTGAGCACTCGCGCCGCCGCCCGCCTACGGATTCTTTACCTTCATGTTTCAACAGGTTGTGACCATTCGATCACCCCTCGAGCCGCCCCACGCGATTGTAACTTGACTGGAACCACGAATTGGCTAAAAATACCATGTCGGGTGAACTTTGCAGTCGTAACGGTTCACTCATGTCATAGAGGAGTCGATCGATTATCAACTCAGGGGCTCGCGCGGTCGAGGTTCGGCGGCCGGGCGGCAACGGGAGGCACGATGAAGAACTCCAACAACTGCATCTGTAGGTGGGCGGCGCCAGCGATGGCAGCCGCCCTCATCGTCTTCGCAGGATGCGATCAGGACTACCCCACGGTTCCTCCCGACTCCGGGACCGAGATTCCCGGCGAGGACGTGGTCGTCGAGACTCCGATCCCCGACGCGGAGCCCGAGCCCATGGACGACCCGGTCGAGGAGACGGCTCCCTGCACGTACCCCTCCGGCCCCTACAGCTTCAGCATGGTGGGCAGCATCGCCGGTCCGATGTCCTGGCCATCTGCCATCTCGGGAAGCGAGGAAACGCTCCCCGCGGACTTCGCGGTCCTGCAGTGCGACGAGTCGGTGCAGTCCATCATCGTCTTGATCGCCACATTGAGTTGACCGTACTGTCCTGACCGTGTGTCAGGCATCGTTGAGATAAAACCTTACCTCGATGAGTACGGTGGAAAGGTGGTCTGGATCCTGTCGGGCGGAACACCCAGCTCGGCCCAGTCCTTCTTCGAGGGCCTGGGAGTGACGTTCGGGTGGTTCATCAACGACCAGGACAACTCCCTGGGTGCGTACACCCTCGCCGGCACGGCCATGGCCTCAGGCGTGCCGTGGGTCGGCGTCATCGACGCCACGTCCATGGAGGTGGTGTACAACAACCCGATGAACCTCACCGCCATCGTTCAGAACCTGGGCACGGACTGACGTCCGGCCCGGCAGACAGCATGAAGAACGTCATCACCGCACCGGCCTGCGTGATCGCCTGGCCGGATGCGGCACGCCTCCGACCACGAGGAGACGGGAGGGGAGGTCAGATGCACGGGCCATCAACCGCCGTCGTCGTCGCGGCCGCCCTCGCACTGCTCGCGGGGTGCGACCAGGATTACCCGAGCGGCTACACGGATGCTACCGTGGACATCCCCACCGAGACACCGGGCGAGGTTCCGGTCGACGTGCCGGTCGTCGACCCGGTCGACGAGCCGGTCGACGAGCCGGCGCCCTGCGAGTACCCGTCGGGCCCGTACGCGTTCGACATGGAGGGGCAGATAGCCGGCCCGGCCACGTGGCCTGGCTGCATCAAGGCCTCCGGGGAGACCTCGATCCTCGATCTAGCCGACCTGGCCGCATTCCAGTGCGACCCGGAGGTGCAGTCCATCGGCGTCTTCTTCGCGACATTGACTTGAGGCATGTGCCCTGCGCGTGTCGCAGAGATGGTTGCGCTCAAGAGCCACTTCGAGACCTACGGCACGAAGTGGATCTGGATCCTCGCCTGGGACGGCGGTACGACCACGACGACCGCCCTGGCACAGAGCTACTACGAGGAACAGGGAGTGGACTTCGGCTGGTTCACGGACGACAAGGACAACTCCCTGGGCTTCTGCTCGTTCCTCAACACGGACATCAACGGCGGCGGCGTGCCCTGGTGGGGCATCATCGACGCCACGACCATGGAGATCGTCGCCAGCAGACCCTCGGATACCCGGAGCCTCGTTCAGAGCCTGGGCACGGACTGACGCCGGACACCCGGAGAGAGGAGAGGCAAGATGCACTGGCAAAGAGCAGCAATGCGAGCCCGGACGGCGGCCCTCGCCGTGGCCGTCCTCGCGCTTTTCGCAGCCTGCGACCAGGACTACCCTGGCGGGTACTGGGACACGGCCGTGGACACAACCCCGGAGCCGACCGGGGACGTCACTCCCGAGCCGGGCACCGACCCGATGGTCGACCCGGGCACGGACCCGGGCACGGACCCGGGCACCGAGCCGGCGACCGACCCGGCAACCGACCCCGGGACCGAGGAGGCCGTGGAGCCGTGCTCCTACCCCGCCGGTCCGTACGCCTTCAGCAGGGTGGGAGACCTCGTGGGACCGGCGACCTGGCCGGCCATGATCAAGGCAAGCGGCGAGACGTCGTCCCTGGCCGTGGCCGACTTCGAGGCGTTCTACTGCGACCCGTCGGTGCAGTCGATCCTCGTGCTGATGTCAACGCTCAGTTGACCCAACTGTCCTGCGCGTGTCGCAGAGATGGTTGCACTGCAGAGCCACTTCGAGACCTACGGCACCAAGATGATCTGGCTCCTGGCCTGGGACGGAGGCACCACGCCCACCAACGCCATGGCGCAGACCTTCTACGAGAGCCACGGCACCAGCTTCGGCTGGTACACCGACGACCGGGACAACTCGGTGGAGGCGTACCTGTTCCACAACTCGGACATGGCCGGCGGCGTGCCCTGGGTTGGCGTCATCGACGCCAAGACCATGCGGGTCGCGGCGGACAACCCATCGGACGTCAGGAGCCTCGTGCAGAGCCTGGGCTCGGACTGACGGAGGAATCATGAGACACACACTCCTTGCATCCACGACGGCGGTCCTGCTCGCGGCCGCCGCCCCGCTCCTCATCGCAGCCTGTGACGAGGGGTACGCCGACTACGGGGACGCGGCGGTCGAGCTCACGGTCGATCTACCCGGGGACGCGGCCGACGACTCCAGCCCGCCCTGCTCGTTTCCCGAGGGACCGTATGCGTTCAACATGGAGGGCGATACCGTGGGGCCCATGAGCTGGCCCAGCGCCCTCGCGGGCCTTGACGAGACGCTCGCGGCCGACCTGGCGGTCATGCACTGCGATCCGTCGGTCAACTCGATCTTCGTCATGCTGGCCACGATGGGTTGAGGGTCCTGCCCTGAGCGGGTCCGCTCGATAAACGAACTCAAGGATCACTGGGAAGAGACGGGGGCGAAGTGGATCTGGATCATCCGAGACGCGGGATCGGCCGAGCAGGCCCACGAGTACCTCTACTCGCGTTACGTGACCTTCGGGTGGCGGACGAACGACGCCGACAACTCGCTGGGAGGCGGGACGATCGCCGGCTCCGACATCTACGACGGCGTGCCCTGGATCGGCGTCATCCGCACATCCGACATGCAGCTGGTGTACGACGAGCCGGACGACGGGCTGCTGGACATCGCGGCCATCGCCACGGAGCTGGCAGCCGAGTAGAGACCCACATCCCGACACGTCCACTCGAGGTGACACGATGAGAAGACTTCACCCCTGGATGGGAACACCGCCCCTGATGGCGGCAGGCATCGTCCTCGTCGCGCTGGGGGCGTGCGACCAGGACTACGAGGGGCCGGAAACGGACGCGGTCGCGGATCTCACGCCAGACCCCGCGATGGACGAGACATCCGAGCCGGCAGACGACACTGGAGTGGAGCCGGCCGGCGATCCCGTCACCGAGCCAGCCGTGGATCCGACCACCGAGGATCCCGGCGGCGACTGCACGTACCCGGCCGGCCCGTACGCCTTCAGCGCGGTGGGAAACACGGTGGGGCCCATGCGCTGGCCGTCCGGCGTCGCGGGACCGGACGAGACGCACGCGGCCGATCTGGAGGCCCTGTTCTGCGATCCGGACGTCCACTCGGTGTTCGTCCAGATCGTCACCACGACTTGAGGCTACTGCCCCTCGCGGGTCCGCGAGATAAACGACCTCAAGGCGCACTGGGAGACCTACGGAGCGAAGTGGATCCTCATCGTGGCCGATGCGAGCAGCGCCACGCAGGCCGACTCGTACTACTCCGGCTACGGCCTGACGTTCGGCTTCCGCACGCACGACGGCGACAACTCCGAGGGAGCGGGCGCCATCGCCGGCTCCGGCATCTACGGTGGGGTGCCCTGGACGGGCGTCATCCGCACCTCGGACATGCAGCTCGTCCACGACGAGCCCGACACGTCCTACCTGGACATCTCCGCCATCGCCGTGGAGCTCTCCACTCCCTGACCGGCCCTGCAGCCTTGCTTGAACGGCACCGATCGCGCTAGCGTGGTCCACGATGGCCCAGGCCGAGAAGCGCACGCGCGTGCTCGCGGTGATCCTCGCCAAGGACGAGGAGACGCGCGTGGGCGACGTGGTGCGCGAGGTCCTCGAGGCCGGCGAGGAGCTCGAGGCGCGGGTGGACGTGGTCGTGGTCGACGACGGGAGCACGGATGCAACGGCCGTCGCGGCGCGCGAGGCGGGCGCACTCGTGATCAGCCATCCGGTGAACCTGAGGATCGGGGCGGCCGAGCAGACGGGCGTGATGCATGCGCTCGCCGGCGGCTACGACGTGGCCGTGAGGCTGGACGGCGACGGTCAGCACCCGGCGGACGGCATCGGGCCTCTCGTGAGCGAGGTGCTGGACGGCGGGGCGGACATGGCCTGCGGCTCGCGCTTCGTCCCGCACGGGAAAGGATACACGTCCACGCCCGCGCGCAGGGTGGGCATCGCCATGCTCAGCGCGCTCGTGAGCATGGTGGCAGGCCGTCGCGTCTCCGACCCCACCTCCGGGTTCAGGGCCTTCGGTCCCCGGGCGATGAGGCTCCTCACGGCGCTTCCCGCCTCGGACTACCCCGAGCCGGAGACCATCATCGACGCACGGCGCGCCGGCCTCACGGTCCGTGAGGTCCCCATCGCCTTCCGGGCACGCACGTCGGGGAAGAGCTCGATCGGGCCGATGAGGGCCCTCTACTACATGACGAAGATCACCCTGGCGGTCCTGGTGGCAGGGATCCGCCGCTCCATCGAGGTGTGAGGCAAGAATGTACGACAGGATCCAGATCGTGAGCATCCTGGGAAGCGTGCTGATCATGGGCCTCGTCGTGGAGCTCGTGCGCCGCCGGCGGCTCCGGGTGGAGTACTCCATCCTCTGGCTCCTGGCCGGCGCCTGCCTCACGGCTCTGAGCATCTTCAGGGACGGGCTCGAGAGATTCGGCCACCTGGTGGGCGTGGCGTACGCACCCGCGGCCATCTTCCTGGCCGCGCTCGTGTTCGGGGTGCTGCTCTCCATCCACCTGACGACCGTGATCACGAAGCTCGCGGACCAGAACGTGAAGCTCGCCCAGCGGATCGCGCTCCTGGAGTCACGCCTCGATGAGACCGCGCCCATCGACACGAGTGGAGACTGATATTAGTATCAACGCATCAGGATCCCGACAGGAGCCGAGGTGGCCATGAAGACGATCCTCGTTGTGGACGACCTGCCGGCCAGCCGGCGGCTGCTCGTGACGTTCCTCGGTGACGAGTACAGGGTCATCGAGGCGGCGGACGGACCGCAGTGCCTGGACATTGCGGCGCGCGAGCGTCCAGACCTCGTGCTGCTCGACCTGAGCCTGCCCGGGCTGGACGGCATCAAGGTCATCGAGCGCATCCGCTCCGACCCCGAGATCGGGAACACGCCCATCTTCGCCCTCACGGCACACACACTCAAGGAGTACCAGAGAAAGGCCGTGCAGGCCGGCTGCAACGAGTACCTCGTCAAGCCCTTCGGACTCGACGAGCTCAAGGACCTGGTCGACAGGACGCTGGACACACGTGCCGAGGACGGAGACAATGAAAACCCACACAAGCAAAGGGGGTAGACGATGAAGAACCTGGCAATCTGCGCGGCACTCGCATTCCTCGCCGCCTGCGGACCCAAGCCGGAAGCCGAGGAGCCGGCTCCGGCCCCGCCTCCGGACACCTCGCCACCACCCAAGCCACAGATCGACGTTCCGCCGCCGAGCTCATATGGCTGGCTCAAGACGGCGAACATCATCCCGGGACGCCCGGATGAGGAGGCGTCGATCGAGGCGATGCTGGGCGACTTCTACACGGGGCTGCCCAACTTCATGACGGTGCTCGCCATGGCCACGAAGGACCGGAGCGCGGGCCTGCGCGACAACCCCCCCTACCTCTCCGACATCTGGAAGGAGTACCTCTCCGCGGTGGGACGTTCCGAGGACGACCCTCCGACGGCCCTGGACGAGTTCGACCTGGGGATGTGCAAGTACGCCATCTTCCTGGCCTGGAAGACCGAGAACCCGCACAGCGGCGTCGACAACTACGACGACGCCATCACGACGGTGCAGTACGAGCAGTAGGGCGACGTGACAGGGACAGCTCACAGGCCGCCCGGCGCGGCCATGCTCTTCATCGTGCTCGCCGTCGCTTCCGGGGCGGCCGCGGAGACGGGCAAGGTCAAGCAGGTGCCCCTCACGTCCCTGGGCAAGGCATCCATCCGGATCTCGTTCGGCGGCACGATCAAGCTGACGGGCACCACCAAGAGCCTCACCTACTCGCAGCCCCTGCCCGCCGAGGATGGTTCCCAGTCCATCTCCTCGCTGACCGTGGCCCCGTCGCCGGGGCTCGCGCACGAGCTCATCGAGGACGCGGAGAGCCGCAGCATGAAGCTCACGTGGACGGACCCGCCCGCGGGCGAGATCGAGTACGCCATCGAGGTCATGGTGGATCGCAGGGCCTTCGACCACCCCATCGCCAGCCCCAAGAAGGGCTCGTTCAAGAAGTTCCTCAAGTCCGGTGCCCTCACGAAACCGGACGCGGCGATCAAGAAGCAGGCAAAGGAGCTGGCCCAGGGCTCGTCGAGCGATCTCGAGACCATCCTGCGACTGGCCAGGTGGATCAACGAGAACATCACCTATGACCGGGACTACAGCCAGAACAAGGTGGACAAGAAGGTGCCGAGCGTCATGGCGGCCATGCGCGGCACGTGCGACGAGCTGAGTCACCTGTTCATCGCGATGGCGCGGTCGGTCTCCATTCCCGCCCGAGAGGTGAGCGGGCTCGCCTTCACCGGCGAGGTCTGGGGATTCCACTCCTGGAGCGAGGTCCGCCTCGGCGACGCCTGGGTCCCCGTGGATGCCACCAACTTCCAGGTCGGCTTCGTGGACGCGACGCACGTCGCATTCGCCAGGCACGGAGACGACGCGAAGTTCGAGCAGCACATCGAGAGCCTCGGCACGGGCATGTTCTCGGTCCTCGACCACGACATGGACGTGCGCATCATGAAGGCCTCGACCGCCGCGGACATGCTCAAGGCCGAGATGATCTTCGAGCCGGAGACCGTGCCGCCGGGGCTCGGCTTCAAGGCGAGGCTGGTCCTCGAGAACCCCTCGAACTCCTGGTTCGCCGGACCGGCCAGGCTCGTGGTGCCCGCACAGTTCGAGGTGACGGAGGACGTGATCGCCACCTACGTCCTCGCTCCCGGTGCGCACGAGACCATCGAGTGGAGCGTGGCCACCCCCCAGACACTCGACCAGGGGGCCACGTACTGGTACCGCATGGGAGCCGTGCTGTTTCCCCATCAGGTGGCCGCCTCGAAGCTCACGGTGGCAGCCGGCCTCATCGACGAGGTGGCCGCCTTCCAGGACGCGGGAGGCAGCGCCGTGGTGGCTCTGGGGATCAAGAACCCCCTGGGCGAGTCCCATCCCGCGACTGTGGAGATCTGCATGTACGACTCGTGGGAGCTCGAGGGCGAGCCGCTCTGCCAGACCGGCGAGAGCGAGGTGGCCGCCGGCGACGTCGAGAAGCTGGAGTTCGAGACCACGTTCGCCATCACGGGCAACTTCGCCATCGCCGTGAAGGCCGCCCTGGGAGGCCTCGTGGACGAGCGGATCCACAAGGTGAACGTGAGCGCGTCTCCGTGATCTGCCGGATCAGATGAGCAGGCTCAGCGCCATCACGGCCATTCCGAGACCCACGCCATAGATGGCCGCATGGCCCGCGTCATACTTCTTGGCCGTCGGGATCAGCTCGTCCAGGGAGATGAAGACCATGATTCCCGCCACCAGCGCGAACAGAACCCCGAAGAGCGTGTCCGAGAAGAAGGGCCTCAGGACCAGGTAGCCGACGAGGGCGCCCAGTGGCTCCGACACGCCCGAGAGAAAGGAGTACCAGAACGCCTTCCGCCTGGACCCGGTGGCGTACATGATCGGCACCGCCACGGAGATGCCCTCGGGGATGTTGTGAATGGCGATCGCGATCGCGATGGAGATGCCGACCTGGACATCGGACAGCGCGGCAGCAAACGTGGCCAGCCCCTCGGGAAAGTTGTTGATCCCGATCGCCAGCGCGGTCAGCAGCCCCAGGCGCTTCAGGCTCGAGCTGTTCTGCGGCGCGTGCATCTCCTCGACGGAGCGGGCCTCGTGCGGGTTCTCGTACGAGGGAACGAGCTGGTCGATGATGAAGATCACGACGAAGCCCGCAAAGAACGATCCGGCCGCCGCCCATCCGCCCACACTCTCGCCGTAGACGCCGGCAAGGGCCTCCCTGGCCAAGCCGAGCATCTCGACGAACGAGACGTACAGCATCACGCCCGCGGAGAAGCCGAGCGAGAACGAGAGGAATCTCGTGTTGGTCCGCCTGCTCAGCAGCGCGATCGCGCTGCCGATGCCCGTGGAGAGCCCGGCGAGAGTGGTGAGCACGAAGGCGATGACGACGTTCTCTGTCATGGATCCACGTTCATCGGATCATATGAAGCCTCTTGCCAAACGATCAACGTGCGCAGCGCGGAATCCCGGATTCAGAGCGTGGGCTGGGGCGTGGGGCTGGCAATGGGAAAGCCCTCGGCCTGCATCTGCACCGCGGTCATCCCGGCCTTGGCGAGCACCTTCTTGGCGATCTTGATGGAAGCGCCCGCGGTCGTGGCAATGGCCATGCCGTCCGAGGGCCGGCAGTCGATCTCGTGAACCTTCTTGCCCTGCTTGATGTACAGGGTGCCGTAGTACGTCCCGTCGACGAGGTCGGAGACCGTGAGGTGGTCCACCGTGCCGCCCATCCTGGCGATGACGTCCACGAGCAGGTTGTGGGTCATCGGCCTGACGGGCCTCTCGCGGTCGAGGCCACGCTGGATGGCGACGCCCTCGGCCGTGCCGATGTAGATGGGCATGTACGTGTCCGTTCCCACGGCCTTGAGCACCACCGAGAACCCGCCCGTGAAGCTGGGCAGGTTCTGGAAGATCACGGCGGTCACCTCGTCCGGTGCGGCCTGCTTGCCCTTCTGCTGCTTGCCCTTCCCGGCGACCCCGGAAGAGTGTTGCAGCGCAAGCGCAAAGACGACAAGCAAGAGCAGTCTGGGGTGACGACCGCTTCTACAAAGATGTTCCCTCACTCCTCGAAGAGGCTCTCCACGGGCACCACCTCGATGAGATCTGCCTTGAAGCCCGGATCGAATCCCACCACCTGCTTGTCCGCCTCGTGGACCTCATCCGGCTTGGGCGTGTCGTACTCGATGACTGCAGCGACTCCTTCACCGAGCTCCTTCTTCAGGGCCTCGCCGTCCCTGGTAACGATGACGACCTTGCAGTCGCCGGCCCTGACGTGCTTCTTGATGGCCGCATTGACCTGGTCAAGCGAGAGCCCCTGCATGGCCGCGCGGGACGAGGAGAGGAACGGCTCGTCGGCCCCGTAGAAGAGATCGTCCAGCGCGTAGCCGAGCCTCCGGTCCAGGCTCTCCTCGAAGATGGCCGTGTAACCGGCCAGGAAGCCCCTGACGCGATCGAGCTCGTCCTGGTCCAGGCCTTTCTCGATGAACGTCCCGAGGGTATGGAACATCAGCCTCACGGTGAACAGCCTGTGCTTGTGCTGCACCGGCCGGATCCACAGGCTGAAGGTGTGATGGCTCCTGGCGATGTTGAGCGTGGG
This sequence comes from Deltaproteobacteria bacterium, assembly GCA_019310245.1. Lineage (GTDB taxonomy): Bacteria > Myxococcota_A > Polyangia > DRWM01 > DRWM01 > JAFDER01. The sequence goes on along the minus strand of JAFDER010000082.1, from coordinate 2,022 downwards.
CTTCGTCGTGCGTCCATGGTTCACGTAGGGCTCGATGTAGGCGTAGTCGCCGTAGTTGAGCCCGCGCTCCTCGCGGATCGTCTGGAACAGCCGGCCGCTCGACTGCCTGTGCTCGCCGAGCGCCGACTGCGCCAGCCACAGGGCATGGTAGTCGGCGTGGTCGCGGCGGACGTCGAGCGGGTAGCCCATCGTGATGGCCGTCGAATCCGTGTTCTTCTCGATGATCCGCACCTGGATTCCGCTGATGGGCTCGGGATCCGGGATCTCGACGGCCGGTGCTCCCTTCTCCGGCAGCGGCTCGAATGCCACCCGCATCCTGCCTGAGAGGGTTTCATCCACGGCGCCTGCAAGGCCCACGACGAGACGATCGCGGCTGAAGACCTGCGCCCAGTGTGCCTTGACGTCAGCGAGCGTGATGGACTCCAGACCCTTGACCGTTCCCGCGACCACGTGTCCGTAGGGATGATCCTCGTGGATCCACGTATCGAGCGCCTGTATGGAGAGCTGCTCGTCGCTGGCCATGCGCAGCTCCTTGCGGATGTGATTGAGCGCGTCGGCCCTGAGCCTCGAAAAGGCCTTCTCGTCGAATCTCGGCTTGACGATGATCTCGGCGATCAGCGGGACGAACTCGTCGAGGTGATCGCGGTGCACCCTGGCCATGAACACGGTCAGCTCCCTGTCCACCTGCACGTGCACTTCCGCGGCCATGGGGTAGAGGATGTCGAGAAGCTCCGGGTAGGTGTGGGAGGCGGTCCCGCCCTCGGCCATCAGCCCGGCCGTCAGCGCGGTGAGTCCCTCCTTGCCCTCCGGATCGTCGACGCTGCCGGTGCTGAACAGGATCCTGAAATCGACCGCGTCCACCTTGCTCGGGATCATCAGAACTTCCACCCTGGCCTCCGGCTCGGGAGTGGGGGCAGGCGCCGGTCCGCCCGCCTTCTTCTTCTTGCACGCAGGAGCGGATATCATGAGCGCCAGCAGGACGATCAGGATGCGAGCCCTCATCACTCACCCCCCTTCTCTTCCGGATGCGACAGCGTGACCACCGTCCGCCTCGACGCGACCAGGTACCGGGCCGCCACGCGCTCGAGGTCGTCGATCGTCACCTCGTCCATGCGAGCGAGGAACTTCTCGGCGCTCGCAGGATCGCCGTCAAGCGTGGCGTAGAAGCTGAGCTGGTTGGCCACCTTGCGGGGCGTCTCGAAGGCGAGGACGAAGGAGTAGCGGTAGTGGCTCTTGACCGCAGCCAGCCTCTCCCCGGTCGTCTTGCCGTCGATGACGTCCTGCAGGGCCGCATCGACGTCGGCCAGGACGGCGTCGAAGTCCTTCTTCTTGAACTTCACGGTGAAGAGCCAGAGGCAGGGATCGCGGTGAGGCCAGTCCCAGAACTCGATGTCCTCGGCGATCTGATCATCGAGAACGAGCTTCCGGTACAGGGGGCTCGTCTTGCCGAAGATCATCTCGCCGATCAGCGTCAGCGCGGCGAAGTCGACGTTCGAGTTGTCGTATGCGGGCGCCTTGTAGCCCACGAGCATCTGCGGCAGGACGGGATTCTTCCAGTCCCGGTGCGTGCGCTTCTCGGCCTTCTGCTCCGGCTCCTCGGGCACGCTCACGTCCTGACCGGGCTTGTTCCAGCCGGCGTACTGCGTGCGGATCGCCTCCATGACGGCATCCTCGTCGAAGTCGCCGACGATGGTGATCACGGCCTTGCCGGGCACGTAGTGGCGGTCGAAGAACATCAGGCTGTAGTCGAACATGGTGGGCATCGCCTTGATGTCGGGCAGAAAACCCATGGTGGTGTGCTTGTACGTGGACTTGACGAACGCGAGATCCATCAGATCCTCCTCCATCTGGTTGAGGGGATCCGAGAAGTTCTTGTTGTACTCCCCGAGGACGGCGCCGCTCTCCGTCTTGAACTCGGGCTCCTCGTAGAACAGGTTCTGGAAGCGCTCGGCCTCCATTGTGATGACCTCGGACAGCGAGCTCGTGGGTGCGATGAAGAAGTAGACGGTCTGGTCCGTCCAG
>JAFDER010000081.1 GCA_019310245.1 Deltaproteobacteria bacterium | reverse complement strand
GCCGACACGCAACTTTCAAGCAATTGCTTAAACAACAGAGGTGACCTAACACAACGGTCATTGACCGTCAAGCCAAATGAAGGGGATCAGAGCATGTCGATGTAGCCGCAGGGGCAGTTTTCCTCGCATTTCTTGCATCCCTGGCAGAATTCGAGCTTGAAGGTGAATGCCTCGTCCGGCTCCGTGGGACGGATCACGGCGTTGTCCTGGCAGTACTTCCAGCAGTTCTCGCACTCCATGCACATGCCGCAGCTCATGCACCGCTGGACCTCGGCCTTGATGTCGTCCTCGCTGAGGGTCTTGGCGATCTCGATGTCCAGGGCGCCAAAGCGCTCGGACACGGGAAGCTGTGACTCCTCGTGGCGGTCTGCCGGCTCGTAATAGTCGAGCAGCATCTTGTCGTACTTGATGATCGACATCTGCTCGGCGGGCGGGGGAGTGATGCCGCGCGTGTGCCTGTCGATGGCCTCCGCGGCCTGCCGTCCCTGCGCGATGGCGATGGTCACGAGGCCGAGCCTCAGGGCATCGCCTCCCGCATACGCCGTCTCGACGGGCGTCTTGAACTCGTCGTCCGTCTTGATCCAGTCCCTTCCCTCGTGAAAGTCGCCGAACCCGTCGAACTCCGGCTCCTGGCTGATGGCCGGGATGATCGTCGTGGCCTCGATCACGAAGTCCGAGCCGTCGATGGGAACGGGCCGCCTGCGGCCGCTCTCGTCCGGCTCGCCGAGCTCCATCCGGATGCACTTGAGGGCCACGGCGCGGTCGCCCTCGCGGACCACCTCCGCCGGCGCCACGAGGTAGTCGATCTTGATGCCCTCCTCGAGGGCGCCCTCGATCTCCTCCTCGATGGCCGGCATCTCGGTCCGCGTCCTGCGGTAGACGATCGTGACCTCCTTGGCACCGAGCCGCTTGGAGATGCGCGCCGCATCGATGGCCGTGTCGCCGCCGCCGATCACGACGACCTTGTCGCCCAGCTCGACCGGCTTGCCGGAGTTGGCCATGTTGAGGAAGCCGACGCCGGTGAACACGTTGGCCGCGTCCTCGCCCTCCACGCCGAGCTCCCTGCCCTTGTGGGCGCCGATGCCGACGAACACGGCCTTGTAGTCCCTGGCGAGGCCGTTGTACGCGACGTCCTTGCCGATGACCGTGTCGTACTTGAACTCCACGCCCAGGTCGGCGATGCGCTGGATCTCCCCGTCCAGAACGTCGCGCGGCAGCCGGTAGGCCGGGATGCCGTAGCGGAGCATGCCCCCTCCCCTTGAGAAGGCCTCGAACACCGTCACGGGATAGCCGCGGATCGCCAGGTGGTACGCGCAGGAGAGCCCCGCGGGGCCGGCGCCGATCACGGCGAACTTCTCGCTCCTCTTCTCCTCGGAGATCATCGCCGGCTTGAGCCCCTTCTCGAGACCGTAGTCACCGATGAACCGCTCGACGTTGTTGATGGCGACGGCGCCATCCTTCTTGGTGCGGTTGCACGCCTCCTCGCACGGATGGGGGCACACGCGTCCGCAGACCGCCGGCAGGGGGTTCTTCTCGAGGATGATGTTCCAGGCCTTCGCGTAGGACTCGTCCCAGGTGCGGCCCTTCTTCTCGGTCTGGGCGATCGTCGTCAGCACGTCGCGGATCTTCGTCCCACCGGGGCAGCCATCCATGCACGGGGGGGTCTTCTCCACGTACTTGGGCCTCAGGTTGGAGGTCTCGCCGCCGCCCTTCGCTCCCTGCCCGGGTATGGAGCGTCCGCCGAGCTTCTTCTTCTTCTTCTTCTTCAGCAGTCCCATGACATTGTCCTTCCTCTCTGTTTCCTGTGCAGTCGCGCAGCGCGCACGATGCCGGGAGCCCACTCCGGACACCCCCTCGCGTGCAGATGAATATAGGCAGCCAGAACATTCTTGCAAACGACCGCGTCGCGCCCGTCGCCGCAGCCCGTTCCGCGCTCGACCGCGTAGGCCGTGTCGAACGTCCCGGGCTCCTGCGACGGCATCGAGTAGTGGAACTCGTGTCCCCTGATCTCCGTCCCGACGTCGAAGAACGGGTTCTTCCTCTCCACCCGTACGCGCGCGTACCCGTGTCCCCTTGGCCTGTCGTGCATGACCACATCGAACGGCAGGACTCCCGCCATCGGGTGGCTCTCGCCCTTCCAGACGAGTGATCGCGCCAGGTACATCAGCCCGCCACACTCGGCGTAGATGGGAAGGCCCGCGTCCGCGGCGCGCCTCACCTCCGAGCGCAGGCTCTCGTTCGCGCTCAGCACGGCGGCATGCGTCTCTGGAAAACCGCCGCCGATCACGAGCGCGTCCACGTCGGGCAGACGGGCGTCCCGCACGGCCGAGACGTCCACGAGGTCGGCCCCCTCGCGCCCGAGCGCATCGAGGTTGTCGGGATAATAGAACGTGAATGCCGAGTCGCGGAACACGCCGACTCGCACCCGCTCCCCCTCCACCGGTCCGGGCCGGGGCCCGGGCCCCTCGAGGTGCGGTGCGCCTCGCGCCGCCTCGATCAGGCGGTCCATGTCCAGGTGGCTCTCGGCAACGTCCGCGAGCCTCCCGGCCATTTCCTCGAGCGCACCGTGCTCCTCGGGAGTGACGAGGCCCAGATGGCGGTCCGGCAGGGGGTCGCCGCCCTCGAGCCTGGGAACGGATCCGAGCACGGGGACGCCGAGCGCCTCCACCGCCTGGGCGGCCACGCGGCCGTGCCGTGCGCCGGCCACCCGGTTGAGGATGACGCCGCACAGGTTCACCCCTGGTGCCAGCCTCCGGCATCCCTCGACCCACGCCGCGCACGTGGCGGTCACCTTGCGCACGCCCAGGACGAGGACCACGGGAGCGGCCAGGCTCTCGGCCAGGGCCGCCGTCGAGTGAGTCCCCGCCGCGTCCATGCCGTCGAGCAGACCCCTGTTGCCCTCGATGACGTTCAGCTCGGAGCCGTGCGCGTTCTCGACAAACGCCTCCCTCGCGCCTCTATTGCCCATCAGGTACGTGTCCAGGTTGTGGGCCGGCCGGCCCGAGGCCCAGGCGAGCCACGCGGCATCGATGAAGTCGGGGCCCTTCTTGAATCCGAGCGGACGGCCGCCCCGGCGGCGGAGCGCCTGCAGGATGGACAGGGCGATCAGGGTCTTGCCGGAGTCACCCCCCGTTCCGGCAACGACGAGACGTGGGATGTGTTCGCTCACAAGTGCGCCGATCGTACGAGCGAAAGACGGCGGCCGGAGGCCTCAAGGAGCTACTCCTCCTTGTCGAGCCTCATGGCCGCGCCCTCCTCATGTGGGATCTCGATGAAGCTCCCGCCGAAGTACGTGTAGACGCACCGCCCGGAGTCGATGAGGCCGCGTATCGCAAGCTTGAGCATCTTCCGGTCGGCACCCTGGTCCTCGTACTTCTTCCTCATGGCCTTCTGCAGGTCCATGGACTTGTACTTCTTGACGCCCATGTCCCGCTTGACCATCTCGTACATCTCATCGGACAGCTGTTCCACGGTCACTGCCATTGCAGTCTCCTTCGCTAGAACCTCTGCTGCGCCGTGCGCTTGAACGAAAGGCCGGCGTAGCGGAAATCATCGATGTGATACTTGGTGAACTCGATGCCCGTCTTCTCGAAGAAGCGGGGCCAGCCGATCCGGTTGATCCACTCGCCGACGCGCTCGTACTTGCGCGCATCCTTCTTCCACACCTCGACGATGTTCTTGACCGCCTCGACCACCTCGGGCCAGCGCGGCGGATTGTTCGGCAGGTAGGGGATCGCCAGCTTGGAGAACGCGGGCTCCGAGCGAGCGTTGGACACCTTGCCTCCGACCCAGATGCACACCCCGTCCATCTCGGGATCGTTCAGGGTCATGGCCGGGCACACGGTGTAGCAGTTGCCGCAGAACATGCAGCTCTCGGCCAGCACCTCGACGGAGTTCTTGCCGTCCACCTTCACGGGGCGGATGGCGGCCGTGGGGCACGAGGCGGCCAGGTTCGGCACCTCGCACACCTTCGGCAGGTCGCTGTGGTTGATCTCGGGCACCCTGCGGTGGATGCCGAGGATCGCGATGTCCGAGCAGTGCACGGCCCCGCACATGTTCAGACAGCAGGCCAGCGCGATGCGCATCTTCGCCGGAAGCTTCATGCTCGTGAACTCGTCGGCCAGTTCGTCCAGGACGGCCTTCACGATGGCCGAGGCGTCCGTGGCCGGCGAGTGACAGTGCACCCAGCCCTGCGTGTGCACGATGTTGGAGATCGAGTTCCCCGTTCCGCCCACGAGGTAGCCGCCCGCCTGGATGTCCTTGATCAGCGGGTCGACGTTCTTCTCCTCCGTGGTGAGGAACTCGACATTGTTGCGGCTCGTCCAGCGCACGTGCCCGTCGCAGTACTTCTCCGCAAGGTCGGCGATCCAGCGCACCGTCTCGGTGGCGATGAGCCGCGCCGTGCTCATGCGTACGGACCACAGCACGTCCCCACCCTCGGCAGTGTGCTTGAGCACGCCGGGGCGAGGGATCTCGTGGTAGGCCCACTTGCCGTAGTTCTTCTTGATGACGGGCGGAAGGAATTTCTCGTAGTGGGGAGGCCCAATATCGGTCGGTGTCTTTTCAGCCATGATTTCTTCTCCAAAGAATCAAGTTTACCTCGTTCAACATCTCGTCGCGTCTCCGCGAGTTCCTACTCCTCTTCCTCTTCCTCGTCGGCCTCGAAGAAGATGTAGGGGTTGTCGCGCGGGTAGGCGATCATCTCGGGGATGGGCTCGAGGCCGATGACCTCGAGGAAGTTGCCCATGCCGACGCGCTGGATGAACTCGCCCACGCGCTCGCGGTTCTTGCCCTCCTCACCCCAGACGTCGAACACCGCGTCGATGAAGTCCTTCAGATCCTCGTAGGGAGGCTTCATCTCGAGGAACGGCACGAACATGGACGAGAGCTGCGCTCCCTGCACGATGGGCGCCTTGGCGCCCATCAGGAGCGCCGCCCCCCTCTCCTTGCCGGGCTTGAGGGCCTTCGGCATCACGTTGATGCAGTGCATGCAGCGGCTGCAGTTGGAGTTGTCGATCTTCAGGGTCTTTCCGTCCCACTCCATGCAGCTCGTCGGGCAATTGGAGATGACGTCGGCCGCGATGTCGAGGGTCTTGGCGTACTCGGCGATCGCGCCCTCGTCCATCTGGATGTCGTCCTTCCAGGTCCCGATGATGGACAGGTCGGCGCGCGCGATGGAAGCCACGCAGTCGTTGGGACAGCCGGCCATCTTGAACTTGAACTTGTAGGGGAAGGCCGGGCGGTGCAGCTCGTCCTGGTAGTGCATCGTCAGGTCGTAGCACAGCTGCATCGTGTCGTAGCAGGCCCACTCGCAGCGGGCCATCCCGCAGCAGCAGCTCGGCGTCCTCACGTCGGAGCCGGACCCGCCCAGGTCCCAGCCCTTCGCCACCAGATCCGCGAACGTGGGCTCGAGCTCGGCGGTCTTGGTCCCCAGGAAGACGATGTCACCCGTGGAGCCGTGCATGTTCAGGATCCCGCTGCCGTGCTCGTCCCAGATGTCACACAGATCGCGCAGGGCCTCGCTCGTGTAGAACCAGCCGGCCGGCTGGTTGATGCGCATGGTATGGAAGTGCTCCACCTCCGGGAACTTCTCGGGGCAGTCGGAGTAGCGCCCGATGACGCCTCCGCCGTAGCCCATCACGCCGACGATGCCGCCGTGCTTCCAGTGCCCGATCTTCTCCTTGTAAGAGAGCTCGAGCAGACCGAGCACGCCCTTGGCATAACTGGTCTTCTTCGCCGCTTTCTTGATCTCGGTGACGAAGCTGGGGTAGGGCCCCTTCTCCAGCTCATCACAAAGCGGTGTCTCGTACGTTTTTTCAGCCATGTCATACTCCTTACATAATGGATACAACGGCGGTCAGTGACCGCCACTTCTTGCATGTCCACTCGTGGACTCCACATGGGAGCGGATCGCCCACGAAGCGAGGCCCAAGCATACTCAGGCCCGGACGGCTGTCAATAGCAAATTAGCAAATCCTAACATATTGAAAGCCCTCGCTTTTCCAGTGTCGGCCGAGGGGGCGCCGGCCCACCACGCAAGCCCCCTTCGACACCGGTTGATTCGCGCGTCTTAGTAATTGCGAATCCCCTTGACATGTACCCTGGCAATCACTTACATGATGCCCGGAACCCGGCCTGTCAAGAACAAGATGAGCACGAGGTAAATCCAATGACCAGCAAGAAAGAGTCCATTCTTGTCATCGGTGGCGGGATCAGCGGGATGACGACCGCGATCGAGGCCGCCGAGGTGGGCCGCGAGGTCTTCCTCGTGGAGACGGACCCCTATCTGGGGGGGCGCGTGGCCCGCATGAACAAGTACTTTCCCAAGCTCTGCCCACCGTGGTGCGGGCTCGAGATCAACCTGCGCCGCATCAGGCAGAACCCGAAGATCCACGTGTTCACGTACACCGACGTCACCTCCATCGACGGCGAGGTCGGCGGCTACAGGGCCACCCTCATGGAGCGCCCCCGGATGGTGACCGAGGCGTGCACCTCGTGCGGGGACTGCACCCCGGCCTGTCCCGTGGAGCGCGACGACGACTTCAACTATGGCATGGCCAGGACCAAGGCCATCTACCTTCCGTTCATGATGGCCCACCCCCAGCGCTACGTCATCGACGAGGCCGCGTGCCCCGGCGAGGAGTGCGGCAAGTGCGTTGAGGCGTGCAAGTACGAGGCGATCGATCTCGCCATGAAGACCAGGGAGACCAAGATCGAGGTGGGCAAGGTCGTCTTCGCCACCGGGTGGCAGCCCTACGAGGCCGAGAAGATCGACAACCTTGGTTTCGGAAAGCTCGAGAACGTGGTCACGAACGTGATGATGGAGCGGCTCGCCGCCCGGGAGGGCCCGACGGGAGGCAAGATCCTCAGGCCCTCGGACGGCAAGGAGATCACGAGCATCGCGTTCGTGCAGTGCGCAGGCTCGCGTGACGAGAACCACCTGCCCTACTGCTCGACCGTCTGCTGCATGGCATCGCTCAAGCAGGCCACCTACGTCAGGGAGGCCCATCCCGAGGCCAGCGCGGAGATCTTCTACATCGACCTGCGCACGCCGGGCCGCCACGAGGACTTCCTCAAGGCCCGCGAGAAGGACGAGAAGCTCACGCTCACGAAGGGCAAGGTCGCCGAGATCACCGAGGACCCGTCCACGAAGAACCTGACCGTGGTGGCCGAGGACGTGCAGGGAGGCAGCCTCGTCAGGCGCGAGGTGGACATGGTGGTCCTCGCCACGGGCATGGTGCCCAACGGCGTGGCCAGGGAGCTCATCTCCACCGTGGAAACGGACGACAACGGCTTCGTCGCGAGCGACGAGAAGATCGGCGTCATCGCGGCCGGCGTGACAACCGGCCCGATGGACGTCTCCACCTCGGTCCAGCAGGGCACCGCGGCTGCCCTCAAGGCCATGATCAGCGAGTGAGGAGAGGTGAGCCATGGATAGCATTCAGGGAGTCTACATCTGCAGCGGATGCGGGATCGGCGACGCCATCGACCTCGCGAAGCTCGAGAAGATCGCGAACGAGGAGTACAGCGCCAAGGTGTGCCGCACGCACGAGTTCCTGTGCGGCACCCAGGGGACCGAGCAGATCGGCAAGGACATCGAGGGCGAGGGCCTGAACAAGGTGGTCGTGTGCGCCTGCTCCCTGCGGGCGTGCACGGACGCGTTCGACTTCGGCGACGACGCCATCGTCGAGCGCGTCAACATCCGCGAGCACGTGGCCTGGAGCCAGGAGCCCAAGCACGAGGACACGGACATGCTCGCCGAGGACATCCTGCGCATGGGCATGGTCAAGAGCCAGAAGACCGAGCCGCTCGCGCCGTTCGAGATCGAGGAGGAGATCGACAGGACGATCCTCGTGGTCGGCGGAGGCCTCACCGGCATGAACGCGGCGCTGTACGCGGCGCGCGCCGGGCACAGCGTCGTCATCGTCGAGAAGGAGGACCGGCTCGGGGGCGGCGCCGGAGGTCTGAAGAAACAGCTGCCCATGTCCGCCCCCTGGACGGATCTCGAGGATCCTGGAATGGACGACCTCGCCTCGCGTGTGCAGGGGCACGAGAACATCACGGTCAAGCTCTCCTCCGAGATCCAGGAGATCTCGGGAGCGCCGGGCCTGTTCGACATGAAGCTCCAGACAGCCTCGGGCGAGGAGACGATGCGCATCGGCGCCATCGTCCTCGCGGTGGGCCACCGCTACTACGAGAAGCTCGACCACCTCGGCTACGGCGAGAGCGATCGCGTCGTCACCAGCTCCCAGTTCGAGGCCATGGCGCAAGGCGGCAAGCTCGACGCCAGGAACGTGGTGTTCGTCCAGTGCGCCGGCAGCCGCGACGAGGAGCACCTGCCGTACTGCTCGGCGATCTGCTGCCTGACGAGCCTGCGCCAGGCCAGGTACGTGCGGGAGATGAACCCTGACGCCACGGCCACGATCCTCTACAGGGACATGAGGACCGCGGGCCACTACGAGCAGTTCTACGCCTCCACGCAGGACGACGAGGGCATCTTCCTGACCAAGTGCGACGTCACGTCGGTCAAGCCCAACGGCTCGTCCGTGGTTGTCACGGCGGACAACACGCTGCTGGGCGAGTCGCTCGAGCTCGACGCGGATCTCGTCGTGCTCGCCAACGGCCTCGTGCCGCAGACGCTCGAGCAGGAGATCCTCAAGCTCACCTACCGGCTGGGGACGGACTGCCCGGACACCAAGTACGGCTTCCCGGACTCCGAGTTCATCTGCTTCCCCTACGAGACCCGCAGGACCGGCATCTACGCCGCGGGCACGGTGCGCCAGCCCATGGAGCCCCCGCTGGCGCGGGAGGACGGCATCGGCGCGGCGCTCAAGGCCATCCAGTGCCTGGAGATCACGGGCCAGCGCAAGACGGTCCATCCCCGCGCCCTCGACCTCTCGTTCCCGGACTTCTTCCTCCAGCGCTGCACCCAGTGCAAGCGCTGCACGGAGGAGTGCCCGTTCGGGGCCCTGGACGAGGACGAGAAGGGCACGCCGAAGCCCAACCCGACGCGCTGCCGCCGCTGCGGCGTGTGCATGGGCGCCTGCCCGGAGAGGATCGTCAACTTCGCCAACTACTCCGTCGACATGCTCGCCTCGATGATCAAGGCGTGCGAGGTGCCCGACGAGGAAGAGGAGAAGCCGCGCGTGCTCGCCATCATCTGCGAGAACGACGCCTACCCGGCCCTCGACATGGTCGGCGTGAACAAGCTCAGGATCAGCCCCTTCGTGCGCTTCTTGCCCGTCAGGTGCCTCGGATCGGTGAACACGGTCTGGATCACCCAGGCCCTGGACGCCGGCTTCGACGGCATCATCCTGTTCGGCTGCAAGCACGGCGATGACTACCAGTGCCACTTCGTCAAGGGCTCGGAGCTGTGCAACACGCGCATGGAGAACGTGCAGGAGAAGCTCACGCAGATGGCGCTCGAGTCCGAGCGGGTCCAGCTCCACGAGATCGCCGTGAACGAGTACGACAGGCTCAAGGAGCTGACCGACGAGTTCATGGAGACCATCGAGGAAGTGGGCCCCAACCCGTTCAAGGGCTTCTAGAGGAGGGAGGACATGTCCGATTCACTGACCAAGCCGGACCTCGAGTTCGTCAGGCAGCTCAAGGCCGCGGGCGGGGAGAACCTCAAGAAGTGCTTCCAGTGCGCCACCTGCTCGGTCGTGTGCAAGCTCTCGCCCGACGAGAGGCCCTACCCGCGCAAGGAGATGATCTGGGCGCAGTGGGGCCAGCGCGAGAAGCTCGTCACGGACCCGGACGTGTGGCTCTGCCACCAGTGCAACGACTGCTCCACCTACTGCCCCCGCGGCGCCCGTCCGGGCGACGTGCTCTCGGCGGTGCGCTCGTACGCAATCCAGCACTACGCCACCCCGTCGTTCATGGGCAAGCTCGTGGGCGACCCCGGCTACGTCCTGCTGGCGCTCGCCATCCCCGTCATCGTCCTGCTCGGCGCCAACTACATGGCCCACGGCGGGCTCATGTTCGCGCCGGCGCACGGCGAGATCCACTTCTCCGAGTTCCTGCCGCACGCCACGGTGAACGTCCTGTTCTCGATCCTCTTCACCCTGGCGCTCATCGGCGGCGGCGTCGGCCTCCTTCGCTTCTGGAAGGACATGAAGAAGCACAGGCCGGGCGCCCCGAAGGTGGGTCTCATCAAGGCCATGGTCGACACGTTCGTCGAGCTCGCCCTTCACGGCAAGTTCCGCACCTGCGGCACGGCGAAGCCGCGCACCTGGGCCCACCTGCTCATCTTCTACGGGTTCGCCGGCCTGTTCGTCGTGACCGGCATCGTGGTCATCATGCTGATCCTCGCGCCGGACTCCTACCCGATCAACACGCTCACCCACCCGCTCAAGATCGCGGGCAACCTGACCGGCATCTCGCTCGTCGTCGGCTGCACCTGGGCCATCTACAACCGCCTCTCCGACCCCGATGCGGCCGGATCGAGCACCTACTACGACTGGTTCTTCCTGGTCGTCCTGCTCATGGTCGGCATCACGGGCTTCGGCGCCCAGTTCGCCCGCTTCCGCGAGATGACGACCCTGGCCTACCCCGTCTACTTCGTGCACATGGTCTTCATCTTCGCGCTTCTCATCTACCTCGCTTCACCGCCCTGACCTACGCCTGTCACATCGGCCTCGCGGCCGGCGACCCCGACGCCGTGCAGGCCCACGCAGAGGCCGCGGCCGCGAAGAGCGACGACGAGGAGAAGAAGAACGAGCCCGAGGAGGAGTCCACAGGCGACGACGAGAAGAAGGACGACGACTCCTCCGACTGATCTCCCGCGACATCATCATTGCTCCGAGGGGTGCCGGGTGATCCTGCCCGGACCCGTCCGTCGGAGTGGGCAGATGCGGGAGTGCGAAGCCGGACGAGTCAGTCCTTGAGCTTGCCGGTGCGGCGCAGGTCCTCGCGCTTGGCCTCGAGGATGTGGTCCTTGATCGCGAGCGCCCCGGTGTCGCCGAACAGGCCGAAGCGCAGCCAGCGCACGGCAAAGCCCAGGAGGGCCTCGTCGTCGGTCTTGAGCTTCTCGAGCTCGTCGTCCTGCACGTGGAACTTCTCGAGGAAGGAAGAGTCGAGGACGAAGGAGCGGAACGTGTCCAGGTCGTAGAAGGCCTGGTGGAACATCTCCATCTTGGAGCCGGGCAGCTCGATGCCCTGGCGCACGAGCTTGTGCAGGACGATGGACTTGAACCCCCTCGAGGCCCTCTCGAACTCCTCGACGCCCTGGTCGTCCATCCAGGACTGCACGGTCCACTCCTGGGTGCCCTCCTCGAATCCCTTGCAGTGCGGCTCGTCCATCAGGAAGTAGAAGTCGTCCTCGATCGCGATGTCCTCGGCGGGCGAAGCCGTGCCCACGGGGTACATGCGGCACGACCAGGGCCGGTCCTCGTAGACCGTGCAGCCCTGCTCCTGCGTGCCGAGGAAGGGACACGACCTGTGCTCGTCTTCGCCCATCCTGATCATGCGAACCGGGAACTTCTGTTCCTTGGTGAAGGGCGAGATCGTGTGCTTCTCGAGGAAGGCCGTGGAGTCCATCCCGAGGCGGTTCTTGAGCCTCAGGATGTCGTAGGGCGTGAGCACGATGTTCACGTCCCCACAGCAGTTGGTGAAGCACGAGACGCCCGGCCTGCAGCTGAACGTGAAGCCGTCGTCCGGACCGAGCCGGGCGGCCTCG
>JAFDER010000431.1 GCA_019310245.1 Deltaproteobacteria bacterium | reverse complement strand
GGTGCCGCGCATGCCCTACGGTCTGCTCACTCCCGAGACCCTCGAGACCATCGCGCGCATCGCGCGCAAGCACGAGGTGCCGATCATCAAGATCACCTCGGCGCAGCGCATCGCCCTCGTGGGCATCGAGCCGGAGAAGGTCGCCGATGCGTGGATCGACCTCGGCATGCAGGTCGGCCCCGCGCAGGAGCTGTGCGTGCACTACGTGCAGGCCTGCCCCGGAAACGACTGGTGCAGGTTCGGGCTCCAGGACTCGCTCGGACTGGGCGGGAGGCTCGAGCAGATCTTCGTCGGCAGGGAGCTTCCGGCCAAGGCCAAGTTCGGAATCTCGGGCTGCCACTTCAACTGCGCCGAGGGCTGGGTCAGGGACTTCGGCGCGTTCGGCAAGAAGAAGGGCTGGAGCGTCGTGGTGGGAGGCAACTCCGCGCGCAAGCCCCGCATCGGCGACCTGATCGCCGAGGACGTGACCGAGGACGACGTTGTCGAGATGGCCGGCAGGTTCTTCAGCTTCTACGCCGAGAACGCGAAGAAGAAGGAGCGGACCTCGAGGTTCGTCGCCCGCGTCGGCATCGACGAGGTCAAGAAGGCCGTGCTGTCCGGTTGACACACCCGGGAAAACCCCGGTACTCCCTGGATCATGAATGACGCAAAGAAGATCCTGCAGGAGCTCGTTCGCGACGTGCCCGACTTTCCCAAGCCCGGGATCGTCTTCAAGGACATCACGCCCGTGCTGGGCAGCGCCGAGGGCCTGAAGGCGGCCGTGGAGGCGATGAGCTCGCCGTGGAAGGACGAGAAGATCACGCAGATCGTGTGCATGGAGTCGCGCGGCTTCATCTTCGGCACTCCGATGGCCCATCAGCTGGGCGTGGGCATGGTGCCCGTCAGGAAGCCCGGCAAGCTCCCGTGCAAGACGCGCAGCGCCGAGTACGCGCTCGAGTACGGCACGGACACGCTCGAGATCCACGAGGACGCACTGGGACCGGATGACAGGGTGCTCATCGTCGACGCCCCGCTCGCCACGGGCGGCACGGCTGCGGCCACGGTGCAGCTCGTCAAGGGTCTTGGCGCCGAGGTCATCGGCATCTCGTTCCTCATCGAGCTGACGTTCCTCGACGGAAGGTCGAAGCTAACCGAAACGCCCCGCATCGAGGCCGTGTTGCAATACTGACGGCACGGTGCATATTAAAAGCATGAAGGTCATCCCCGTCATCATTCTCGCCGCGCTGCTCGCGGCAGGGTGCATCCCGGACAAGCTGTGCGACACGGTCGCGAAGGACAACACCTGCGACGACAACGGGGACTGCGTGCGGGCCTTCTGCGCCGCGGACTGCGACAACTGCACGAAGGTCTACTCGAAGAAGCAGGCCGACCGCGCCTACTGCCTCGTCATCGAGGGCGACGACATCCCCTCCAGGTGCCGGGAGGCGTGGGAGGACCTGAACTGCGAGTCCACGATCCCGCCACTGTGTCCCGAGGAGACGGCGGAGGCGCACTGCGTGGACGGCAAGTGCGTGCCCGTCAGGCCCTGACCCTTCCGTGGCCCTGACCTTTCCGTGGCCCTGAGCCCGTCGAAGGGCAACCCTAGGAGCGTCGTTCGCGTCTCTTGGACTTGCGCCGGAAGAACAGGCGAATGGGCACGCCGGTGAAGTCGTAGATCTCGCGCAGCCTGTTCTCCAGGAAGCGCCGGTATGAGTCGGCGAGGGCCTCGGGGTGGTTCGTGAAGATGATGAACGTCGGCGGCTTCGTCTCCACCTGGGTCGCGTAGTTCAGGCGCACGGGCCTGTGGCGGAATGCGGGAGGCTGGTGGGCGGCGACGGCCTGCTCGAGGAAGCGGTTGATCTCGCCGGTCGAGATCCTGCGCTTGAGATTGCCCCAGGTGCGGTTCACGGCCTCGAAGACCTCCTCGAGGTTCCAGGCCTTGAGACCCGAGAGACGGACCACGGGCACGAAGTCCAGCGTGCCGGCGTCGGTGTACGGCCGGGCGAAGGAGAGCGTGTCGGGCTTCTCGCCGAGCGCGTCCCACTTGTTCACGCCCACGATGAGGCCGCAGCCCATGCGCAGGGCGAGGTTGGCGATCCGGAGATCCTGCTCGGCAATGGTCCCTGCGGCGTCGATGAGGAGGAGCACGACGTCGGCAAGGCGCATGGCCTTGACGGCATGGAGCACGCTCAGCTCCTCGACGGCCTCGTGGATGGAGCGCTTGCGCCTCATGCCGGCCGTGTCGATGAGCACGTAGGGGTGGCCCATGAAGGTCACGGGCAGCTGGACGGCGTCGCGGGTGGTGCCGGGCTTGTCGTCCACGATCATCCTCTCCTCGTCGAGGAGGGTGTTGACGAGCGTCGACTTGCCCGCGTTCGGCCGGCCCATGACGGCGAGCTTGATGCCCTTGGGGCCCGGCGCATCGCCCTTCTCGGGAGCGGGAAGCAGGGAGACGACGGCGTCGAGCAGCTTGCCGATGCCCTGGCCGTGCGCCGCGCTGATCATGTGGATGTCCTCGATGCCCAGCTCGTGAAACTCGACGGCCGCCTGCGTTGCGATCTTCTTCTCGGTCTTGTTCGCGGCGTAGATCACCTTCTTGCCCGACCGGCGCAGGTACCCCACGATCTCCTCGTCGAGCATGTTGGGAGAGGCGGCGCCGTCGAAGAGACACACGATGACGTCCGCCTCTTCTATCGCGATGAAGAGCTGGGAACGGATGGACTTGAGGAGCGGCTGGTTCGGGTCGAGGTCGAAGCCTCCGGTGTCGACGAGAACGACGGGCACGTTGCGCAGGGTGGTCTCGGCGTAAACGCGATCGCGGGTCATTCCGGACTGGTTCGCGACGATGGCGACTCTCTTCCTGCAGAGGCGGTTGACGAGGGTCGACTTGCCCACGTTGGGCCGGCCCACGACGGCGACCACGGGAGCCGGGCCCGGCGGCTCGGCCGGATCCCCGAGGGGCTGGTCATGTCGTCTACTCTTCATGGCGTCTCGATGAGCCTTTCCAGCAGGGAGGGGTCGTCACTCCAGCTCTTGCGCACGGTGACCTGCAGGCCGAGGTGCAGGCGGCGGCCGAGGAACTCCTGGATGCGTATTCGCGACTCTGTGCCGATGCGCTTGATCATCGAGCCTCCCTTGCCCACGACGATCTTCTTCTGGGATGGCTCCTCGACGATGATCCGTGCCTCGATGCGCAGGCGGTCCTGCTCCTCGATCCAGTGCTCGATCGAGACGGCGACGGCGTAGGGGATCTCCTCGCGCAGGAGGTAAAAGGCCGTCTCGCGCACGATCTCGGCCGCGAAGAAGCGGCTGGGCCGGTCGGTGAGCTCGTCGTCGGGGAACAGGGGCT
>JAFDER010000430.1 GCA_019310245.1 Deltaproteobacteria bacterium | reverse complement strand
ACCGGCCAAAACCATTTGTCCAGGGGCCGATATTCGCACCTTGCGGGGACATTCTGGGGCCACAGGAGCGAAACGGGGCCGATCTGGCCGTTTTTTGGACACTTTCGGCTCAATGAGTATCATGTGGGGGCCTAGCAGCTCCATCACGCCGAGTTGATGGACGGATCCCGGGAGGTCGAGGTATGGGACAAGGACGAAGGACCGAGCACATCGGCGACATCGTGGCGCGCTACTTCATCTGCGGGCTCGGGGCAGAGGACGCCGTGCCCATCTACTACGGCAAGAAATACACTCGCGTTCGCGTGCACTGGCGCGACGGCACCCGCTGGAACGTGCTGTGCATGCCCGACTTCATCTCGCAGGACGGGAGGGTGACACCCTCGGCCGCAGAGAAGATACGGCACTGGCGCATGTCGCTTTTCCAGCGCTCCGAGCCCGTCATCGCCCGTGTGCGCTCCGACGCGGTCGTGCTCTCCGGCAAGGAGGGCTTCCCGCTGAGCAGGTACGACCTGCCCGTCGCAGCATGAACGGAGCTTCAGTTCCCTCTTGACCCTGCATCCCGGTCTGCTAATTAAGCAAGATGAATCGGGTCTAACCTTGGTAAGTCCACGTGGAGGTGTCCCATGAAGAGACGGACCTTCGGCTTGCTCCTGGCTACCCTGGCCGTCACGCTTCTGGCCTGCGGTCCGAAGCAGGGGGTCTCGGGCAGACTGGTCAACATGTCGGATTACGAAGGCGAGGAGGACGACATCGACGACCTCAACGCCCAGGTGGATCAAGCGCTGGCCAGCGGCAAGGGAACCGGAGACGGCGGGACCACCGCCTCGGCCGGGACCACCACGGCACCGGACCCGGGAACGGCAACCAAGCCGAAGACAAAAGGGACGGGTCCGGGACAGCTCATCATCAAGTGCAAGTGCCTCAGCGAGGAGGTGCCCTGCGACGTCGTGGTCGAGGACAACACGGACCTGTCCAAGGCCGGCTCGGGCACAGACAAGTCCGAGTACAGCTTCTCGCTCAAGGCGGGCGTCTACAAGGTCCACCTCAGGTTCCACAAGGCGGTCAACGATCCCAAGCTCACGCTCAAGAACCTCGCGATCGATCCAGGCGAGACGGTCGAGCGTGTGGTGAACTTCCCAATGGCGCAGGTCAAGTTCGTGCCCGTGAAGGGATCGGGCAAGGGCAAGGTGGGGGGATGGAAGCTGCGCATCAAGCTCAAGGGCGCCACCGATTGGGATAACAACAACGTCAAGCTCAACGAGTTCGTCTACATGTCGCCGGGCCTCTACGAGGGGCAGCTCTACAAGGGCAAGAAGGGCAACAAGACGATCGACATCTCCTCGATCCAGATCAACGAGGGTGCCAAGAGCCAGGTCCCCATCTACGTGACGCACTGACCCGCCCGCTTGCCGGGCACGGACGACCGGAGTAACATCAGCGCCATGAAGAGTGCGAATCCGATCCTCGCCACCATCACCGCTCTTGCAGTCGTGATCCTGACCTCCTGCGGCCCGCAGAACACCCTGCCCGAGGAGCCCGTGGGCGGCTACCCGCCGGGCGCGGGGCCGGCCGGGGGTCCGCCTCCGGAGGGAGCACCACCGGGAGGTGAGACGGCGCTGGCACCTGCACCGACCGTACCGACCCTGCCGCCGCGGCCCCCGGGATCCGAGTGCGCGTCGTGGACCCCCTCCTCGCCGCTCAAGGACGCCGACTCGTTCGTATCCGAGGTCAACGGTACGGGCATCGTGGCCATGCAGCAGCTCTCCTGCCGCTCGGGAACCCTCAATCCACCTCCCTGCGACATCGAGACGTGCGAGGCCTGGGTGAGCTTCCTCGCCTACGACTCACTCGTCGCCTACCAGAAGTTCGAGACGGACACGGCCCTGGAGGAAGCCCTCAAGGCCGTCAAGAAGGGGCGCGAATGCGGCATCCAGGGAGAGCTCATGGCCCGGGCCTACATCGCGCTCGGCTACGTCCTGGCCGACGCCAACGGCGAGATGATGAAGGCGAGCAACGCCTTCCGCTGGGCCTTCCTGCACAAGTGGGACGTGGCCCTGCCTTTCTCCGAGCCTCCCCCCACCGTCGAGATGACCTTCAAGGCCGCAAAGGCCTCGATGGGCACCACGACCTTCGGCTGCCAGCCCTGATCGTCCGCGTCCCTCAATGGACCTGACCGGACAGCGCATCGCCGACCGGTACGACGTCATCCGATTGCTCGGAGAGGGCGGGATGGGGCAGGTCTACGAGGCCCGCCACGTGGCGCTCGACAAGCAGGTCGCCATCAAGTTCCTCTTCATGGAGCTGGCCGAGGACGAGGAGCTCCTCGCGCGCTTCCGCCGCGAGGCGCGCATCACCGCAGCCCTCAGGCATGCGAACATCGTGGAGGTGATGGACTTCGGGGTGACCGACGAGGGCCTGCCCTGGCTCGTCATGGAGTACCTCGCGGGCGAGAGCCTGCAGGAGATCCTGGAGCGCGAGGAACGCCTCTCGATCCCCGCGGCCCGGAAGATCATGGCGCAGATGCTCTCCGGCCTGGCCGAGGCGCACGCCCAGAGCATCATCCACCGCGACCTCAAACCGGACAACGTCTACCTGGACGAGATCAAGGGCCAGGGAACGGTGGTCAAGCTCCTCGACTTCGGCATCTCGAAGATCACGGACCGTGACGAGAAGGAGAACCTCCAGCTCACCAAGACCGGCGTCGTGATGGGCACGCCCAACTACATGTCGCCCGAGCACGTGATGGGCAGCGCGGATCTCGACGTGCGGGCAGACATCTACGCCTGCGGCACGATCCTCTTCGAGATGCTCACCGGCCGCCGTCCCTTCGAGGGCGAGACGCACAACGAGGTGGTCGTGCGCATCATGGGCGATCCCATCCCGGACATGACGTCGCTGCGCTCCGACATCCCGCAAACACTCGTGGACATCGTCCTCAAGGCCCTGGCCCGCGAGCGCGAGGGACGATTCTCCACGGCCGAGGAATTCAGTGAAGCGCTCGAGGTCTTCGACCCGGACCAGCCGTCCGTCAGCCTCACGAGCCTGCGCATCCCCGCCGTCCCGGGCGCGCCGCGCCGCAAGCCCTCCTGGATCCTGCCCGCGATCATCGGTGCGGCCGTCCTGCTCTCTCTCGTGGTCATCGTCGCCATGGTCTCCATCATCTCCTCCTTCACGGGAGGCAAGAAGGACGAGCTCATCACGGTCACCCCGCGCGGCGCACCCGAGGCTGCCGTCATCCTGCTCGACGGCAGCGAGATGGCCGGAGACGAGCCATTCGCCATCGCCCGCGGCGACGAGCCGGTGCTCTTCACCGTCCGCGCACCGGGCTACGTCTCCTCGGAGTTCGAG
>JAFDER010000429.1 GCA_019310245.1 Deltaproteobacteria bacterium | reverse complement strand
CCGGATCTTCCTCGCACTCCGCGTCGCACACCCCGTCCTCGATGCAGCAGTCAGGGTCGTGCTCGCACTCGTGGTCGCAGATCCCGTCAGCACCGCAGGGGCAGTCCGGATCTTCCTCGCACTCCAGGCAGGGCTCGCAGATCCCGTCCGCGATGCACCTGCAGTCCTCGTCGAGCCAGCCGCAGAACACACGGCACGTTCCATCCGGGGCGCAGAGGCAGTCGTGGTCGAAGGGGCACATGATGTTGCACGTGCCGTCCCAGATGCAGTCGCAGTCAGGATCCTCCTCGCACAGCGGGTTGCACCTGTAGTCCGGGCCACAATCGCAGTCCGGGTCCGTGCCCAGGCACTCGGGGTTGCACCAGGCATCGAGCGTGCAGTTGCAGTCAGGATCCTCCTCGGGGCAGAACTCCTCGCACCAGCCGTCCAGGGGGCAGGGGTGAGGTGGCGCGCCGCCGTAGACCCGACGGCATCCCGGGCGTCAACTCGTTCGCCAGAGCGTGCCCTCGATCCTCCACGCTTCTCCCTTGCCCGGCACCGACCACGACGGCTCCGGGCAGACTCCGCGGCGCCGTTTCACCTTCGCCGAGGCCACGAAATCTTCTCCGAAGATCAGGTAGCCGGGCTTCTTGAGCGTCCAGGACCACACCTCGTCGATGTCCAGGATGCACCCTTGCTGGATGTCGGAGTACTGGAAGTACAGGCTCATCCGGGTGGCGTTCTTCTTGAGGATCTTCCTGCTTGACCGCAGCGCCGAGCGGGGCGTCACCACGGGTACCCCTTCTCCGTGTGGGACGATCCTGAAGCGGGCCTGAGAGGGAGGCTCGATGCCGAGGTACCAGTATCCCCGCCGCGGCCGCCCGATGGGCCCGATCTCCGACTTCCTGGCGGTGTACTTCGAGACCTCGTATAGACCCTCCCAGCCCCCCTCGAACGAGTCGTCCTCCAGCGTGGGGCAGGTGGTCCGGCAGTCCACGGCGGTCCCGCGCGATCCGCACAGGTCCGGGTCGTCGAGCATCCTCTGCATGAGCCCGTGTCCGGGGCAGACGTCCGCGCACCCGAGGGCGAGCAGGGCGAGGATGATGGGGATCTGCCGCATCTACCTCTCCTCCCCGCAGTCGGGGTCCTTGCCGTCGCCGCACACCTCGTTGCACAGTCCGTCATCTCCACAGATGCAGTCCGGGTCGAACCACCCGCAGGGCGCAGCGCTGCACGCTCCGTCCTCCCCGCAGCCGCAGTCCGGGTCCTGCGACAGGCACTCCCAGGAGCAGCACTCGTCCGCTTCGCAAGGACAGTCCGGGTCCAGGCTCAGGCACAGGCGGTTGCACTCTCCGTCCCGTGCGCAGGCGCAGTCGGGATCGTCGTCGCATCCCGGGATGCAGTGGCCGTCAGCAACGCACGCGCACTCGGCGTCGCCCACGCACCCCACGGGGTCGCACCTTTCGTCGAAGTGGCAGGGGCAGTCATAATCGACGCGGCACTCCTCGACGCAGTGGCCGTCCACGCTGCACGCGATGTCCTGGAAGTCCGGCAGGTACAGTGGGGCCGGGTGCAGGAGCCAGCCATCGTACTTCCAGGAGATCCCGGTCTGAGCGAGCGGGTGGCAGTTGCCGCTTTTTTCCAGCAAGAGGAAGGACATCTCCAGGTTCTCCTCGACGACGACGTGCTCCATGTCGATCGGCGTCCAGCTCACCGCGATGCCCAGCCGCAGGGTGCACTCATCGAAAACCTCGGTGGCATGGATGTACTGCGACAGGTGCACGCGGCCGTCCGGGAGCAGGGATGCGCGCACGGCCACCGGCGGATCCATGGAAGGGACGCCGCTCGGGAAGTTGAGGAGCTCGGCGGCATTCTCGCTTGTGAGGTCGCTCCATCTCCAGCATCCGCGCAGGTACCCGCCGTGCGGGTCCCATGAGCCCCTCACGCGCTCCGTGCTCTCCCAGGCCCACCGCTCGAGCTCGGCGATCTTCGTCAGGGCGAGCCCTCCTTCACCGGCGTCGCACCGCACCGCGGTGGACGAGGAGCCGCACAGGGAGTCGCAGTCCACGAAGTCACCCACCGTGCGCAGCCCTCCGCAGGGAGCCGAGGATTCCTCTCCACGAGCGCAGGAGACGAAAAGGACCAGCAGCACGGCCGCAAAAGCTGGGTCACGTCGCGAGGGCATGAAGCCCCTTCTCACCATCATCCCTGATCGTAGTGTAACTTTTGTGCGCGTGCAGGTTGATCCCCGTCGTCAGCGGCGCGAGAACAGGTGGCGGTAGCCGATGCTCACGACCAGGGACAGGGACGTGGCGTGTCCCACGGTGTGGTTGTAGAGGGGGAAGAAGCCGCAGGCCAGCTCGGTGAAGATCTGGCCGCGGCCCACGCCGATCTCGAGGCCCAGGCCTCCTTCCGCCGTGGGGTACCACTTCCACTCCTGGACCCTGCCCAGGGCCATCTCGCCGATCGTGAGGTCGGAGACGGTGCGGATCATCATGAGGCGCGGCCTCCACACGACGTACGGGGAGACGCGCGACGACAGGGGCAGGAGCCTGACGGCGAGCTCGAAGGACAGGTTCACGGACGTGAGCGCGATGGTTCCCGAGTACTCGGCGGCGGGGGTCCCCTTCTCCGAGAAGAGGCGCTCGTCCTCGCCATGCAGGGTGACCGAGATGCCGGACATGGACCAGACGAAGGAGGCGCGGATGCGGCCGTCGAGGAGATCCGGCACGTAGCCGAGCTCCAGGCCTCCGCCGGGGATCACGCCGGGGCCGCGGTCGATCTGGAAGAGCAGTGCGTCCGCGCGCAGGCCGAGCTCGATCCCCTCCGCCCCGGCCGGAGCGGGCACGAGGACGAGGGCGCAGGCGAGCAGGCACGCGCGGCTCATGGCTCCTCCGAGACCGCGATGACGCCCGTCACCGTGCTCGTGCACCCGATGGGCGGCGCGTGCGTGACCGTGAAGGGGATCAGGGCGCCGGAGACCACGAGGTGGGGCGGGACGCTCGCCAGGATCGTGAGGCAGAGCGAGGTCTCGCCCACCATGCCGGTCAGGTAGTCGCAGTAGTAGATGTCGTCCACGGGCTCGGGCTCCTCGCCCGCGAACGAGATGAGGGGCAGGGCGCCCTCCCACATGAGAAACTCGCCGTTGACCCAGATCGTGGCGGGCGAGGCGTCGTACTCGACGCGGTGATCCGGCTCGTGGATCTGCGGGGGCGGGGCGAGCGACAGCTGGGCCTCGGGCTCGAGGCAGTGGCCTTCCATCAGGAGGTTCGTGACGTGCAGGTCGAGGGTGACGACCTCCCCGATCTCCGTCCCGGGGAAGTCGAAGGTCAGGGACGTGCAGGTCCGGGTTCCGGAGGACTCGGTGCATC
>JAFDER010000428.1 GCA_019310245.1 Deltaproteobacteria bacterium | reverse complement strand
CGAGTGGTGAACCCGCGGACCAAGAGCATCTGGGTCGTCGATGACGAGCCGGACGTGCTCACGTACATGATGGCGTTCCTCGAGGACGAGGAGTTCGAGGTGAGGGGATTCGAGAGCGGCGACGGCTTTCTCGATGAGGCCCGCAAGTCGCCGCCGGATCTCATCTGCCTCGACATCATGATGCCCAGCAAGTCGGGGCTCTCCGTGTACAAAGACCTCCGTTCCGAGGAGAGGCTCGGCGGAATCCCGGTCATCATCGTGAGCGGGTACTCGCGCCAGGAGGAGTTCCTCGACGGGGAGTTCCAGCGGCTCGTGGGCGGCGGAGACGTGCCCGAGCCGGACGGGTACATGGAGAAGCCGGTGCGGATGAACGAGCTCCTCGATCTCGTCAGGAAGCTGCTCTCGGCGGGAGAAGCATGAGCCCGGTCAACAAAGCGCCCGAGGAGATCCGCAAGTGGGTCGAGGAGCGGCTCTTCGAGTCCGTGCCCGTACACATCGCAGTCATCGACCGCGACTACAAGATCGTCCTCGCCAACCGCACGTTCGAGGAGCTGTTCGGCAAGTGGCGGGGGCGGCACTGCTGGGAGGTCTACAAGGGCAGGGATCGCATGTGCACCGACTGCCCGACGGAGAAGGCATTCGAGGAGGGGCGTGTGCAGGTTCGCCAGGAGGTGGGCCGGGACCGGTTCGGAGGAGAGGCCCACTACCTCGTGCAGGCGGCTCCGATCCGCAGCCGCTCGGACGGGGGGATTCCCTACTGCATCGAGATGAGCACGGACATCACGCAGGTGCACCGCCTCGAGCAGGAGAAGATCGAGGCCGAGAGGATGGCGGCGGTTGGCCAGACGGTCGCCGGGCTTGCACACGGCATCAAGAACATCATCACCGGGCTCGAGGGCGGCATGTACGTCATGCGCTCGGGCATCAAGAAGGGCAGGCAGGAAAGGATCGACAACGGCTGGCTCATGCTCGAGCGCAACGTGGAGCGCATCTCGGTGCTGGCCAAGAACCTGCTCAGCTTCTCCAAGGGCCACACGCCGGACGTGTGCCTCGTGGACCCCAACGACATCATTCGGGAGATCGTGGAGCTCTACGGGGACGCTGCGGCGCAGCTGGGTGTGGTCCTCGAGCCGGGCTACAACGAGGGGGCGCCTCTCGCTCCACTGGACCCGCACGAGATCCACGGGTGCCTGGCCAACCTGGTCTCGAATGCGATCGACGCCTGCCAGATGAGCGACAGGAAGCAGGGGCGCGTCGAGATCCGGACGTTCGAGGAGGGCGATGCGCTCGTCTTCGAGGTCGTGGACGACGGGGTGGGCATGGACAGGGAAGTGAAGCGGAAGATCTTCACGACGTTCTTCACGACAAAGGGAAGCAGCGGGACGGGGATCGGGCTGCTGCTCATCCGCAAGGTTGTCCAGGAACACGGGGGAAGCGTCAGCGTCGAGTCCGAGGTGGGCAAGTGGTCCCGCTTCCGCATCGTGCTTCCGCGTGACAGACTGCCCGAGCCCACGGATGATGCTGACGAAAGGGAGGATCGAGATGGCTAGACCGGAGGATAAGACCGTTCTCGTGGTGGACGACGAGCCGGACATCGTCATGTATCTCCGCACGGCGCTGGAAGATGCCGGGTTCAACGTGGTCACGGCGTCGGACGGGCAGGATGCTCTCGAGATCGTGGGAAAGAGCATCCCCGACTTCATCTCCCTCGACCTCGTGATGCCGAGGAAGTCGGGGATCAAGTTCTTTCATGAGCTGAGGCGCAAGCGCGAGTGGGTGCGCATTCCCGTCATGGTCGTCACGGGCCACGCACGGGACGAGAAGGGCAGCAAGGATCTCAACGAGATCCTGAGCGAGAAGACCATGTCCGGTCCGGGGCTCTACCTTGAGAAGCCGGTCAAGGCCGCCGAGTTCGTACGGGCCGTTGCCGACGCCCTGGACGTGGAGCTGCCCGAGGCCTCGGTGCCCGGTGTGGACCCGGACGATCTCCGCCGCCAGGCAAGGCAGGCCGTGGACCGCGCCAGCCCCGAGGAGCTGGCTGCCGCGCTCGAGATCCTCCGCAGGCAGAAGGGCTGATCCAGAGCACGAGTTGACCCTTCCGGGGCCTCCCACTAATCTACCTTCCCCCATGCACGGGGATCTTCAAGAAGCCAGTCTCGCCTTCCTGCCCCGCGGTGCCGTCGTCCTCGCACCTCTCTCGGGATTCGGCGACCTGCCGTTCAGGCGGATCGCTCGCGCGTCGGGCATGCAGTATGCCTTTGCGCCCATGGTGGACGCCTCTGCGCTTGCCATCGGTTCGAAGAGGACTCAGAGGATCGCGGAGAGAGGTGAGGAGGAGGACTGGTTCGGCGTGCAGATCGTGGGCGCCGATCCTGAGAGAATCGCGCGATCGGCAGAGTGGCTTACCAGCCTGCGTCCTGACGTCATGGACCTCAACATGGGATGCCCCGCACCCAAGGTGCGCAGGAAGGGTCAGGGGTGCGCGATGCTCGAGCACCCGGAGCTGGTCGGCCGGTGCGTCCGTGCCATGACACAGGCCACCGACGTGCCCGTAACGGTCAAGGCCCGGCTCACGCCCGAGGGCGCGGCTGCTCCCATCATCGAGGTCGTCCAGGCCGCGGCCGACAGCGGCGCCTCGGCCGCCACGGTCCACGCGCGCACGCCGCGCCAGCGCTACGGCGGCCCCGTCCAGCTCGACGTCCTTGCCGAGATCGTCCGCGCCTCGCCCATTCCCGTGATCGGCAACGGCGGCGTGTACTCGCGCTGGCATTACGAGCAGATGATGTGCGACGTGCGCCCCTACGCCGTGATGGTGGCCGGCGGCGTGATCGGCAACCCGTGGCTCTTCCGCAGCCTCACCGGAGAGAGTCCCTGGCCGGACGGCCTGCCCGAGAAGCCGGTGGCGGATGCGCCTCCGACTCTCGAGGAGCTCGTCGGGGCGATCCGGTCCCAGGTGGCAGAGACGGTTGCCTTCTACGGGCAGGAGTCCGGATACCCGCGCACGCGCAAGCTCATCATCCGCTACCTGAAGGGCAGGGGGTTTCCATCGACGGCCCGCGTGGCGGCCTCGCACGTCTCCTCACAGGCCGATCTCGACGAGCTCGCGAAGATCCTCCTGGCATGCAGACCTCCCCTTCCCCGGTTCTAGCGACCTCTTGACGGAGTTACGGTAACCGATTACGAAGACCGTAAAGGAGGCGGCGTGCGTTCCCTTCACCAGGAGATCCTGCTCTCGTTCTGGAAGATCCACATCTTGCACCATGCGGCACAGGGGCCGATCTACGGCCAGGGCATGCTCGAGGAGCTCCGCGGGCACGGCTACCGCATCAGCCCGGGAACCCTCTACCCGCTCCTTGACCGGATGGA
>JAFDER010000427.1 GCA_019310245.1 Deltaproteobacteria bacterium | reverse complement strand
GGAGGTTGTCAAGAATCGGTGACGATGACGTAGGTCGTCGAGGGAACGACCTTGATGCCGAACTGATCGCGGAAGTATGCAGCGAGTTCCGCCGCTTTAGGAAGGGTTGAGAAGAGCACGAGACGGCCGGTGAAAGGCGAGGTTTGCTCGGCACCGGAGCAGTCGTCGACGAAGAGCTTGCGGTTGCCCAGCATGTAGAAGAGGCGGCAGGTCCTGGACGGCGGCCCGTGCTCGACGACGCGCGTGGGCGTGGGCGTGCCGGTGACGGTCACGTGCGTGCCCAGGTGGGCCTCGAGGGTGGCGGTGGTGAGTATCTGTGCGTCGCCGAGATGTGTGGGGGGCGGGTTGCAGGCGACGAGGGCGAGGAAGGGCAGGACCCTCATCGGCCGATGCGGCGGTCGCGCCGCTGGTAGGCGCGCAGGGCTCTCAGGAAGTCGATGTACCTGAACGCGGGCCAGAAGGTCGAGGTGAAGTGCAGCTCGGAGTAGACGGACTGCCAGGGAAGGAAGTTCGAGAGCCTCTGCTCGCCCGAGGTCCTGATGATGAGGTCGGGATCGTCGATCGCGGCGTAGAGGTGGTTCGAGACCGTCTCCTCGTCGATGGCCGAGGGCTCGAGCTTGCCCGAGCGGACCTTGGCGGCGATCGCGCGGCAGGCGTCCACGATATCGTCGCGGCCACCGTAGGCGATGGCGAACGTGAGGTCGTAGGCGTCGTTGTCGCGCGAGATGTCCTCTACGGTGCGGATGGACTGCTGCACCTTCTCGGGAAGCAGCTTCTTGCGGCCGATGACACGCACGCGGATGCCCTCGCGCGAGATGAGCGGATCTGTGGCGAGCTCGTCGAAGCCCTGCTTCATGAGCTTCATGATCTCGTTGATCTCCGATCGGGGGCGGCTGAAGTTCTCGGCGGAGAACGCGTAGAGCACCAGCCCCTGGATCTTGAAGCGCTTGCACCATTCGAGGAACTCGCGGACCTTGTCCTTGCCGAAGCGGTGCCCGAACCATGGCTTCTCGCCGTGCAGGCTCGCCCATCGCCTGTTGCCGTCCATGATGATGCCGATGGACCGGGGGCAGGAATGTGCGTGGATCTCTCGCTCGAGCCTCTCGATGAGGATCTTCTCGACCGGATCGGAGACCCGGCGCCTGACGTGCTCGAGGGTGTCGAGGATCTGGCGCGGCAGGCTCACCTCACTGGACCTTCCACGGAGGCTCCTGGCCCAGCATCCACATGTCGCACCAGGCCTCGGGAGGCTCGTCCTCGCGGATCTGCACGCGAGGCTGGTCGGTTCCCGGCTGCCAGTCCGCGCCCGGGCGGTAGACGCGTCTGTGATCCTTGACGCCGAGGTAGAGCGTGGAGGCGTGCGAGGGAAGGCGCTTCTCGAGGGGGATCTCGGAGCGCGCGTAGGAGCCGTTCTGCTTGAGTGCGAGCTCCATCTTGCGGAACTCGAGGTAGAGGTCGTGATCGATCTGCGTGCGCGTCGTCAGTGCCGCGCCGAGCCCGATCCTGCCGTGCCACGCCGTGGGGTCGTCGCCGATCGCGCCCGTGATGAGCTCGGAGCACGATCCCGAGCCATAGGAGTAGAGGCTCACGAGCTTGCCGGCCGAACTGGTGGGCTCGCCCTCGAGAAGGGCGGCCAGGCCGAGCCAGAGGCTGCCCGTGTAGATGTTGCCGATCTCCTGGGCGGCCCAGAGGGCGGGCTCGACCTTCTGCGTGTAGACGAGTTTCTCGGGCTCGAGATCGGACGAGGGAGATGCGAGGTCGATCCCGGTCTCCACCTCGGCGATGGCCGTGTGCGCCTTCCACGACATGCGTGGGAAGGGCAGGTGGTAGAGCATGTAGGCGAAGTCGTCGCGGCAGCGGCCGGTCATCTCGCACATCTCGCGCCAGGATGATCGCAGGCCCGAGAGGTAGCAGGCCACGGAGTAGCGGCCGTCCACGACGGCCGTCGGACTGTAGGTGGGCCGCCAGAAGTCGTTGACGCTCAGGGTATGGACCGCCTCGAAGCTGTCGTGGATGCGCAGGACCTGTGGCCTGTCCGAGACGAGCATGGCCACGGCGCCCGCACCCTGCGTGGGCTCGCCCGGGCTGCCCGGCTGATATCGGGAAACGTCCGAGGCCACGACGATGGCCTTGCGGCCCTTGTGGGCCCAGGAGCAGGCCATCATGAGGCCGGCCGTGGCGCCGTAGCAGGCATGCTTGATGTCGAAGGTCCGGCACTGTGGACCCAGGCCGGCCAGACCGTGGACGTAGGAGGAGACGGGCTTCGAGGAGTCGACGCCCGTCTCGGTGCCGCAGATGAGCAGGCCGATCTCCTCGGGATCCACGTTGTAGCGGTCGATGAGGTCGCGCACCGCGGCCACGGCCATGGTCACCGTGTCCTGCGTGGGGTGCGGCACGGCCATGGAGCGGCAGCCCAGACCCGAGTGGAACTTCGCCGGGTCGACGCCGTGCTCCGCGGCGAGCGCATCGAGCGTCAGGTAGTGCTCGGGCACGTGCACCGTGATCGCTTCGATGCCTGCGCTGGGCCTCGTGCTGCTCATCCCGTGGTTTCTTCCTTCTCCAATTCGTACACCACGTACCGGTCTCCGTCCATTCCGAGTTGCCTGTATGCCGCCTGGGCCCTGTGGTTCGTGGTGGCGGTGTAAAGCCTCAGTCCGACGACGTCCACCCGCATCTCGGATTCCTCCCTCACGTGATCGAACAGGGCCCGGAACACGCCCTTGCGCCGCCAGTCGGGTTCCACGTAGACGCTCTGGATCCACCAGAAATCACCGCATCGCCAGTCGCTCCACTCGTACGTGACCATGACCTGGCCGACGGGCGTCGGCTTCGCCGGTGGCGGGCTCGACGGCGTTCCCTCCGCAGCCCAGAACGTGCCGTCGTCCTCGTAGAGCTTCTCGACCGGGGGATGACTGGTGACGGGCTTGGCCTCCGCGATGAGGTAGAAGCCCCGGGTGGGCTCCTCGAGCACCGAGCGCACGCCGGCGGACACGGTGTCCACCGACAGCGTGATCCCCTCGGTTTCCGAGGCCATGAGACAGTTGTAGCGCACGATGAGGGGCAGATCCTTCTCCCCCGCGCGCCGGATGTGGAGCTTCATCGCGGGCTCTCCCGGCCTCTGTCTGGCTGCACGCAACGCGGACATCCCGAGACTCTCCTTCTTCCCCGTCCGACGGTAGATAGCGTATCGCTCGGATTGGAGCGGCCCCCAATATCTACGATCCGGGACGCAGACGTCAACCGGGATTGAGCCAGATTCGAGTATGGGGGCACGGATCGAAGTTTCTTCTTTCCTATTGATAAATGTTCCTGTGTGCTTATATTTGTATGTGTCGGGGGACCAGGAGTTTACGCGATGACAATCACGATCACTCCACCGGCGAA
>JAFDER010000426.1 GCA_019310245.1 Deltaproteobacteria bacterium | reverse complement strand
CCGGGTGAGACATCCGTGTCAGGGTCCGAGGAGAAAGGGCTAGGCGAGGAGGCAGCACCGGACGAGGAGCCGGCCACTGCGGTCTCCGCCTCGGGGCAGGTGATCCAGCGCGGCGACGTGCTCTACTCGGGGATGGGCGCCGCCGGGCTGGCCGTGATCGACATGTCGAACCCCGCGGCTCCCGTCGTGCTCGAGACGCTCGCCACGAAGAGCCCCGTGAAGGTCTTGCAGATCATGGACGTGACCCTGCTCGTCATCCTCGACGACTTCACCGTGATCCCGCTCGACATCTCGAACCCGCGCCACCCCGTGCCCAAGGACGGAGGCCCCGGTCTTGCGGGTCCCGCGGCCGGCCCGCCTCCCGAGCCCGCGGCTCCTGTCGTGGAGGGCAAGGTCAAGAAGGTCTCCAAGGGATGGGTCATCCTCGACGTGGGCAAGGTGGACGGCGTCGAGCCCGGCATGCGCTTCGCGATCTACGGCAAGGAGTCGAGCCGCTCGCCGCGGGCCATCGTCGTGGTCTCCAAGGTGACCAAGCACCTCGCCACCGCGCCGCTGCCGCCCCGCGGCTCCGCGGTGGTGGGCGACCGGGTGGTCGGGACCGACCTGACGTGGAGGATGAAGCACTGGTTCAGCCCGTTCCCGGAGCCGGGGTACTTCAAGATCGCCCTCGACTTCAAGCCGATCATCGGCGCCGGTCGGGGGGTCGGCTCGTGGGGATTCCTCACCAACCTCGAGCTCGCCTACAAGTTCAAGGCCCCGGCCGAGATCGCCCTCGTCATGATGCCGGCCGGGTTCGGGAGCTCGGACGTGGGGAAGGGGGGCGTGTTCGAGGTGGGCGCCATGGCCGGGATCAACTGGCGCTACATCGGCTACACGTGGGGCCTGGGCGCCCACCTCTCGGTGGCCATGAAGGACAACCACGTCATCCTGCTCAACAAGATGAGGTTCGGGAACCTGGACGGCTTCCACCTGAGCTTCTTCATGACGTGGATCGTGCCCGGCAAGGAGACGGACGGGTTCAGGAGATTCCTCCCCGACTCCGCGATCTTCAGCGTCGACGTGCCCGTCAGGCCCAAGCTCAACCTCTACTTCGAGCTGGGCGGGGGAAACATCGCGACCATGGACCCGGACGAGGTGGGCTCGGGCTGGGCCAACTTCATCCTCGGGGTGCGCTCGTTCCTCGTGGGCTCGGGAGGCGCCGGCAGCCTGCGCATGAGCACGGGGCTCGGCCTGGGCTACGTGTGGGATCAGACGCCCGATGATGCGTTCGACCAGAGTGGAGGCTCCGCCTGGGGCCCGATCCTCCACCTCGGCTTTGACTGGAGGATGTGAGATGAGCTGGGCGACACGGATCTGCTCGGTTGCTCTCGTCCTGCTCGCGGTCACGGCCTCCACGCTTGCCATCGCCGGGAAGAAGAAGCCGAATACCTGCGAGGACCCGTCCATCACGGGCAGGGTGATCTCCGTCAAGAACCTGCGCGTGCACGTCGACATGGGCTCGAAGCACGGCGTCGAGAAGGGCATGCGCGTGGCCGTGATCCCGAAGAGCGCGGTCAAGGACCACCCGAAATACGGTCCGCCGTTCATGTGCGGCGACAACCCGGACGTCACGGCGATCGTCGAGCTCGACGAGGTGGGCGAGACGACCTCGTCGGGCATCATCGGCCGCGCGAGCGCCGCAACCAAGGGCGACGCGGTCGTGGTGACGAGCCTCGCGCCCACGGACCGCCGCCGGAGGCCCGTCTTCCCTCACCAGTACGGCAACATCTGGGACGTGTCCCTGCGCTTCCGCATCCTCGCGGACGTCGCGGGAGACGGTGCGGGCTTTCCGATGGAGCTCATGTTCTCGTACCAGTTCGCCGCTCCCGTCAAGATCACGGCCTTCATGGCGCCCTCGTTCTTCGGCACGCAGGAGGGTGGAGACTCCGTGGCCACGGTCGGGCTCATGCTCGCGTACTCGAGCCGTTTCTTCGAGCTGGGCTTCGGGCTCGGCGGCTATCACCTGAGAGGGGGGAGGATCCACACGCTGGCCTTCCAGCAGAAGGTGCGCATCGGCGCCGAGCACGGCCTGAGGCTCGAGTTCCTCAACTCGCTCGTCTGGGACCACGACGGCTGGGGTGATGACCGCGGCCTGCGCTACGATTCCACCATTGCCGAGATCGTCATTCCCGTGCACGCACGCGTCGCGCTCTACCTCGAGGGCGGCGGCGGCGGCGAGAACACGGATGTTTCCTGGATGCGCATCACCACGGGCGTGCACATCTACGTGCGCGGCACGGGCGGGCCGGGAACGATCGTCGTGCCGATCGGCATCGGCGGCGGGTACGTGGACCTGGACGTGTGCGATGGCGACATGTGCTTCTGGAACGGCTACTACGGCGTCTACTTCGTGACGGGAGTCGAGGCCAGCTTCTAGAGGGTGCGGATGATGTCCAGGGCGCGCCCGCGATCCTCTTTCTCCAGCTTGCGGATCATCGAGACGAGCTTCTTGAAGTAGGGGCAGTCCGTGGGGATGGGCACGCTCAGGGGCGTGACCCTGCGCTTCTTGCCCTTCATCGGCCGCGTCTTCCTCGCCTGCTCCACCAGCACCGGCAGGCTCGTCTCCAGCCCGTGGCACAGCTTCAGCAGCGTCTTGAGCGACGAGTTTGTTCCCGACTCGATCATGGAGACGTACTTGAGGCTGATGCTCGACCTGTTCGCAAGTGCGGCCTGCGTGAGGCCCTTCTTCTGCCTCAGCGCGACGATCTGCGATCCAAGCCGCTTGACGAGTGGTTCGAACTTCACACCTAACCCCATTTCCGGAGAGCTCGGACAACGCCCCAATATGATCAGAGTATAGGGGACGTGATTTCAAAAATCTACATAATTTGCACACTGATTCCCGATAACGCACCATTTTTTCCAGGAATTCGATGGATGCCGAGGCCCTTGTCTTCCGGGCGGTGGTCGACACGCGGCGGTCGGTGTGCCATTATCCCGGCCCCATGGGCAGGAAGTACAGGTTCCAGTCCACGATCAACGCCCCGCGGGAGCTCATGATCTCCATGCTCACGAGCCCCGAGTTCCTCGAGACCGAGGCGAGGGAGAACGGGGCGGTGAAGGTCGAGGTCAAGATCCGCAAGAGAGGCAAGAACAAGCTGTCGCTCACCCTGAAGAAGGCCGATCCGACCAGGGACGACGAGGGGGGCGTGGTCGAGGGCAAGCTCGATCACATCGTCTACGAGCAGGAGTGGGATCTGCTGAAGGGTGAGGTGGAGTGGACGCACACCATGAAGGAGCTCGAGGGCGTGGAGGTCAAGGGCAGGAACCGGATCCTCGAGGACGGACCGAAGTCGTGCAAGCTCGTCGAGGAGGGAGAGATCTCGCTGAACTCGGGAATGCCCTG
>JAFDER010000425.1 GCA_019310245.1 Deltaproteobacteria bacterium | reverse complement strand
CTCGCCACGTTCCTGTTCTACGTGCTGAGCATCTTCTCCAAGGAGATGGGCATCACGCTTCCGGCCGTGCTCTTTGCCTGGGAGGTGCTCGTGCACCACAGGCAGGGGGGAGTGTGGAGGCGGGCGATCGCGCCGCTCAGGGACCAGCCGTACTTCTGGGCCCTTCTCTGGGCGGGCGCAGGGGCCTTCTTCGTGTACAGGGGCCTCTTGCTCCCGAGGACGTTCAATCCCTCGTGGCACGGGGGCGACGCGGTCACGAATTTTGCCACCGTGCTCGTCATCCACATGCGGTATCTCGCCGTGCAGATCTGGCCCGTGGATCTGCAGGCCGACTACACGCCGTTCGCGCTCAACTACGCGACGAGCTTCCTGGACTGGAGGGCGCTCTCGGGCATCGGAGTGATCGTGCTCAGCCTCGTGCTCGCGGCCATCCTGGAAAGAAGGGCGCCCCTGGTCGCGCTGGCCGTGGCCTCGTACTGGGTGCTGCTCTTGCCCGTCTCGCACATCATCCCGCACCACGAGCCGGCGGCCGAGCATCACCTGTACCTGCCGAGCGCGGCGCTGTGTCTCGCGCTGGGGGTGGGTCTCGTGCGTCTGGAGGCCTCGAGGCGGTGGGTCGGCGCGGGGCTCATCGCGGCGCTCGTGGCCGTGCTCTCGGTGCTCACCATCTCCAGGAACGTGGTGTGGACGGACGAGGAGCTCCTGTGGGCCGACACGGTGCACAAGGCGCCCTGGTGCGCACGCGCCCAGCTCAACCTCGCCACGTTCTATCTCGAGCGCCACGAGCTCGACGAGGCCGAGGTGCTTCTCATGCGCTCGTTCAGGAGCGTGGACTACGCCAGGACGCGGGCGTACCTCGGCAACCTCCACACGCTCAGGGGCGAGTACGAGCAGGCCGACGCGATCCTCAGGGCGGGCCTGGGCCGATGGCCGAACGACCGGTACATCCTGCGCTTCCATGCCCTGAACCTCAGGTTCATGGGCAGGGAAGAGGAGGCGCGGGAGGTGCTCGCGGCTGCGATTCGCCTGCACGCGGGCGACCCGGACATGCACTTTCTCATGGCCGGCTCGTACGTCATGAGCGACGAGCCCGAGCTGGCGCTCGAGGAGTACCTCGAGGTCCTGCGCATCCGGCCCACGGACGTTGCCTCGCGCACCGCCGCCGATCTATTGGGGACAGGCTCCCTACCTGCAGCCCCCTGAATTCCAAGACGTTTCAGACACAACCGCGGAAACTTGCCATTCATTTTTTCTGAGGCCTCTTTTCGCGATGCTTGCGGACCGGGTCACGGCTGGATTGAGGTCGGTGGCCTGGTGGCGGGGCGGGGATTGCGCGCGCTGGCCACCGGGGGGGGCCCCGCGCGCTCCCCGCCGTGGCACGCCATGACCCGGGAGCCGGGGCGATGAGGGGAACGGCGATCGATGACACGGTGCGATCTGATGTCGTGGAGGCAATGTCTGGATTGGGAAGCTGCTCGAGGGTTCTCGGGAAAAAGGGGATGGATAAAAGGGTTTGCAATAATGGATATTCGATGTATGTATTATACTTATGGGGGATGAGAATCAACTGCATGCGTCGAAGGTATTCCTGAAGCACCGGGGCATCCTGCGTACCGGGGAGGCGATGAAGCTCGGCATTCATCCGAGGACGCTGTACCGGATGCGTGACGAGGGAGTGCTGGTGCAGATCAGCCGTGGTGTGTATCGGCTCGCGGAGCTGCCCGAGCTGGCACATCCGGACCTCGTGGCCGTTGCCCAGAGAGTGCCGCGCGGGATCGTCTGCCTCGTGTCCGCCCTGGCATATCACGAGATCACGAACGAGGTTCCACAAGAGGTCCAGATCGCCCTGCCACGGGGAACAAAGACCCCGGTGCTCGATCACCCGCGGATCAGGATCTTCAGGTTCTCGGGGCCCGCGCTGAGCATGGGCGTCGAGGAGGTGGACCTCGATGGAACGAAGGTCCTGATCTATGACGTGGCGAAGACCGTGGTGGACTGCTTTCGGTTTCGCAACGTGATCGTGCTCGGTGTTGCCGTGGAGGCGCTCAGGCTCGCGCTCGAGGAGGCGGAGGTGAAGCCCTCGGAGCTCTTTCGCTACGCACGGGCGTGTCGCATCGAGAAGGTCATGAGGCCGTACATCGAGGCGATGACCTGACCGGGAGCCCGGTCTCACTCGATGTGGCGAAGGCTCCAGCGCAGCTTCACGACCTCTTTGAAGACCTGGGCGATGCGGCGGGGGTTGAAGACCTTGGACGTGCCCTCCTCGCGAGCGTGGGACTCGATGTGGGCGGTCTCGAAGGCGTAGCCGCGCTTCTTTGCGCGGTGGAACATCTCGAAGGCAACGGTGAAGGTGTCCGAGGTCAGGTCGATGGTGTCGAGCAGATCGCGGGGCACGATGTACGTGCCCTCGAGCTCGGGGCGTCTGTGGGCCGGCCTTTCCACATCAGTCGCAAAAACCGATGCGGTTGAACATGACGTCCCAGGTGCCGTCCGCGTCGTCGCGGTACGTGACCCCGAACTCGTTTCCGGTCCAGGTCATGTAGGGACCCACCCCATTCGACGTGGTGCCCGTGACCGGGATCTCCGTCCGGGCGATGGCGCCGGTGGGGCTGATGAGGTTGAAGTAGACCCTGGTGGCGCCGCCAATGTCCTCGGACCAGACGATCGCGTACTCGCTTCCCGTCCAGAGCAGGGATCCGACGTTGGCGTCGCCTCCCATGCTCGCGACCCGCACCTCGGATCCGACGGTACTGCCCGTAGGGCTCAGTCTCTTGAAGTAGGGCTGGAAGGTGCCGGGAGTGTCATCTCGCCAGGCGAGGCCGAATTCGCTGCCCGACCACGTGACCTTGGGTGAGAGGGAGCTGCCGCTGGTGCTCACGACGACCTGATCGGAGCCCACCTCGCTGCCCCCGGGAGTGACCCTGGTGAAGTGGATGTTGCCATCCGTGCCTCCGTGCCTCCAGAAGACCCCGAACTCGCTTCCCGTCCAGGTCAGGGTCTGGCCGTAGTTGTAGCCGAGGCTGTCGTCGACGCGCATCCACGCGACCCGCTCCGACCCGTCGGCGTTCATGATCATGAAGCGGGTCTGCGAGCTCGAGCCGGCGTTGTCGAGCCACGTCATGCCGTACTCGCTGCCGGTCCAGACCATCTTGGGCACGCGGCCCCATGAGGGCTGCGTCGTGGAGCCGATGGCCGTCCCGTCGACATCGACCTGCGTGAAGTAGAAGTAGCTGTCCGTTGTGCGCGAGATGTAGACCAGGCCGAAGCTGGTCGCGGCCCAGACCATGTGGGGCATGGCATTGTTGGTCAACGAAGTGTGGTAGGTGTCGATGAAGTGGACGGTCGAGCCGACGAGGGCACAGGCTCCGTCGAGCCTCTGGAAGTACAGAG
>JAFDER010000424.1 GCA_019310245.1 Deltaproteobacteria bacterium | reverse complement strand
GGCCGTCAACTCCATGATGCGTCGCATGCGCGAGACCCAGTCGGAGGACATGCGCCAGTACTACCAGAAGTTCCTCTCCACGCGCCCCTGCTCGGCGTGCGAGGGGCAGCGCATCCGACCCGAGGCACTGGGGGTGAAGGTCGGCGGCAAGAGCATCGCAGAGGCGACGGCCACGAGCGTCGCCGAGAGCTACGCCTTCTTCGAGTCCCTGAAGCTCAAGGGCAACGAGGCGCGCATCGCCGAAGAGCTGCTCAAGGAGATCCGCTCGCGCCTCAGATTCCTCCTGAACGTCGGGCTCGCCTACCTCACCCTCGAGCGGCCTGCACCCTCGCTCTCCGGGGGCGAGGCGCAGCGCATTCGGTTGGCGAGCCAGATCGGCAGCGACCTGGTCGGCAAGCTCGAGATCGCCGTGCCGCCCCGCCGACGCAAGCCCGATGGACGCGCGATCCGGGTGGTCGAGGCGGACGCGAACAACCTGAAGAGAACGTCCGTCGATTTCCCCCTCGGCTTGCTGATCTGTGTGACCGGCGTGAGCGGAGCAGGCAAGAGCACGCTCGTCAACCAGACGCTCTACCCAGCGGCCGCGCGTGCGCTGCATGGAAGCGATCGGTCGGTCGGCTCTCACGTGGCGATCGAGGGGCTTTCGGAGATCGACAAGGTGATCGACATCGACCAGAGCCCCATCGGCCGCACGCCACGCTCCAATCCGGCGACGTACACGAAGGTCTTCGACCTGATCCGGCACTTCTTCGCGATGCTCCCCGAGGCGCGCATGCACGGCTACACGCCCGGCCGCTTCTCCTTCAACGTGAAGGGGGGCCGCTGCGAGGCGTGCGAAGGCGACGGGGTCAAGCGGGTCGAGATGCACTTCCTGCCCGACGTGTACGTGCCGTGCGAGGTGTGTCAGGGCAGGCGCTTCAACGAGGCCACGCTGCAGGTGCTCTACAACAACCTCTCGATCGCCTACGTCCTCGACCTGACGGTGGAAGAGGCCCTCAAGCTGTTCAAGAACCACCCTCAAATCCGGCGCGGCCTCGATACGCTGGCCGACGTCGGTCTCGGCTACATCGCCCTCGGCCAGCCCTCGCCCACGCTCTCCGGGGGCGAGGCCCAGCGCGTCAAGCTGTCGCGGGAGCTCAGCAAGCGCTCCACCGGTCGCACGCTCTACATCCTCGACGAGCCCACCACCGGGCTGCACTTCGACGACATCAAGAAGCTGCTGATGGTGCTCGATCGGCTGGTCGCGGGAGGCAACACGGTGGTCGTGATCGAGCACAACCTCGACGTCATCAAGACCGCCGACTACATCATCGACCTCGGTCCCGAAGGCGGCGATGCGGGAGGCGAGATCGTGGCGACCGGAACCCCGGAGCAGGTGGCCGCCAAGCGCGGGTCCTACACCGGAAGCTTCCTGGCGGAGCTGCTGCCGCGGCCCGTCAAGCGCCGCGCGGCGCGCTAGCTACCTGGGGTCAGGTCTCAGTTTGGTGATTGGTCAGCGCCCGAGAACTCACCGTTCTGAGACCTGACCCCGGGCGCTTGACCCCGGGCGCTGCTTGGACACTGGCCCAACAGTGAGGAGAAGATCTGCAAGGGGGAGGTGTCGTGAAGACCATCTATTTCCCGGAAGGCGTTCCGCTCCGACTGTTGAAGCGTCTCGTCGTCCTTGGTCCGGTGCTCATCGCCTGCGGATCGCTTCTGCTTCTCAGCGATTCTGAGGCACTGCAGGCCGTCTTCAGTGATCCCCAGGGGTTGTTCGTGCTCAGCGTGGTTCTGATCGCCGTTGGCGCCTCGATGGGCGTCATCGGTGCAGCAGGAGTGGTCCTGAGAGCCAGCTGGAAACTCCTTTCGATGAAGATCGAACGCAATGGGTCGGAGGTGCTTCTGGACGCAGCCTCGGTGAAGCAAGGTGACCATCTGACGATCCGACTCGACCTCAAAGCACTCAGAGCATCAACAGTTCGAGAGGCTCGCTGCATTCTCCTGGTCGAGGAGAAGACGGCTTCCGGATCGACGCATGGCCGGCGCATTTACGAGAGCGTCGCGGAAGACTCCACCGTGAAGGGGCAAACACTGCGAGCGCAGAGGAAGCTGTCGTGCACGTTCGAACAACGCCTCCCGGTGGATGTGGAGCCGAGCTCCGATCGACGCTTCCGAGCCTTCGGCGCGGGTCGCTGGAGGCGGTTTCCCATGGGAGGCCGGCATGAGAAGGCGCACCTTTCTCTCCACCGCTCTTCTCGTCCCTCTGTCCCTTCGCTCTCGTGAGAGCGAGGCTTCGATTGCAGGCGACAGCACGCCACCGAACGGCGCCCTGGCCCTGCTCAACGCGCGCCTGATCGACGGCACGGGCGGCGCCCCGATTCTGGATGGCGCTGTCCTCGTGCGGGATGGACGTATCACCGCGGTGGGGCCATCGAGCACGCTCGATATCCCACCGGATGCCCAGGTCCACGATCTGA
This sequence comes from Deltaproteobacteria bacterium, assembly GCA_019310245.1. GTDB lineage: Bacteria > Myxococcota_A > Polyangia > DRWM01 > DRWM01 > JAFDER01. Next base: position 1,317 of record JAFDER010000424.1, on the reverse strand, counting down.
ACGGAGCCACGGTCCTTCCCGGCTTCGTCAACACCCACGTACACGCGGCGTTCAGCGAGTACAGGCTTCGGGCGTGGGCGCACGACGGCGTCACGACCGTCCGCGACCTCGGCGCCGATCCCAAGCGACCCCTGTTCGCCCTCCGGGACGGCTACGCCACCGATCAGGGTTGCGCACGGCTGGTGGCCGCCGGGCCGATGGTGACGGTACCCGGGGGCTATCCGATGGTCCCCTGGGGCTCGCAGTCCGGTCTTCCGGTTACGTCGATCGCAGATGCGCGAGAGCGGGTCGGCCGGTTGCTGGACAACGGCGCGGACCTCATAAAGGTGGCCGTCGAGAGTGGCGGCAGCTTCTCTAGAACCATCCCCACGCTGTCTCTCGGGCAGCTCAGGGCCGTCGTCGAGGTCGCTCACGAGCGCGGCTCCCGGGTCTCGGCTCATGTTCTGACTTCGGAGGACCTCGAGCGGGCCCTGGACGGCGGCGTCGACGACATTGCCCACATGGTGACGGACCTGCTGGCCGACCGCCTGGTGCGGCGGATGGTCGAAACCCAGACGACCTGGGTCCCGACCCTCGAGCTATGGCACGGGGTGCGGCAAGATCTCGGGCAGGTAGCCATCTCCAACCTGGCGAAGTTCGTGCGTGCCGGTGGCAGGGTGGCCCTGGGAACCGACTACGCCGGCTACAGCAGCCACTTTGATCTGGGAATGCCGATGCGCGAGATCGCTTGGATGGAGGAGGCGGGGATGGAGCCAATGGGCATCATCGTGGCCGCCACCCGAGAGGCCGCACGCGTCTGCAACGCCGAGAGCCGATTCGGAACCCTCGAGGTGGGCAAGGGCGCCGATCTGCTCGTAGCCCGAGGCGATCCCCTCGCGGACCTTCGCGCGCTGCAATCGGTCCGGATGGTCATCCAGAGAGGGTCGATCATTCGAGGGGCCTGAGCCGGGAAACGGTGATCGCCGATCACGAGCGGCGATCAGCCCCGGGTCAGCCAAGGGTCGGTAGTGGTGATGGGGTCGGGCCTGTGGGCTAATCAGGCGCGATTCTCGATCGCCTTCCGATCCTGCACGGAGATCTCGACCACGACCCGCCCCCAGCAACCACATTGCACGCCGACGTCAAAGCAGCCTGCCCTCTTGAACCGCATCTCGTTCGGATCGACGCCGGCGTAGAGGAGCTCGTTGGAGGCGAAGATCAGGCCGGTCGCGGCGTTGAGCGCGTAGATGCATATTTTCTTCGGGCAGCGCTTGGTAAGAAGGTTCCCTGCCCCGTCGAAGTAGAACCGGTCACCGGCGCGGTGCTGGCTGTTGCAGC
>JAFDER010000423.1 GCA_019310245.1 Deltaproteobacteria bacterium | reverse complement strand
CCTGAGCCGGGGCGAGAAGTCCTCGTTCGAGGCGCACATGGTCGAGATCGCGGTCGAGCCCGAGCCCGAGCCCGAGCCCGAGCCGGAACCCGAGCCCGCGCCGGAGCCAGAACCCGAGCCGGAGCCCGTGGTCGAAGCGGGAGAGCCAATGGCCAAGGTGCACTGGGGGGCGGCCGTGGGCACGGGAACCCTGGCGCTGGCCTCGGGCGTCGCGGCAATCGTGGTGGGCGTGATGAGCACGAAGCACCACGACGAGTTCGTCACGCTACATGACGAGATCGCGGAAGGGACCTACACGGGCGAAGACCCCGAGGGCGCGTACAGGGACTCCAAGGACAAGGGCAAGGCCCTGAACACGGGAGTGGGCGTCACGATCGGCGTCGCCGCTGCCGCGGCGGTGCTGACGGCGATACTCGCGCCGCTCGCGGTCCCGAAGAAGAAGAAGCTCGAGGTCGAGGTGGTCGGGCCCGGCCTCACCATGACGGTCAGGTTCTGAGCGATGAAGAGCATGGGAGCAAGCATCGTCGTGTGCGTCTGGGCCGTGGCCCTGGCCGGCTGCTTCAACTACAACCTGCCCTACCCCGGGGACGGCACGACCGACAGCACGGGGGATCCGGATGCGGTAGCCGACGCCGACGTCGACATGACGGTGGATACCGAGGATGACCGGCCCACGGATGCCACCGCTGACACGGCGACGGACCCCGTCCCGGACCTGGAGCTGGACACCGACAGAGACCCCGTGGACGACAGGGTCACAGACACGTCGGGCGACATCCCCGGTGATGCACCGCCGATTCCCACGCTGGTCCTCATCTCGGCCAATACGTTCTCGATGGGATCACCCGACACGGGCACTGAGCCCGGCCGTGGCACCGACGAGAACCAGCACGACGTCACCCTGACCGTCTCGTTCTGGATGATGGAGACCGAGGTGACCCAGCCTCAGTTCTTCGCCGTCATGGGATATGACCGTTCGTCCCACAGCAGCTGCAGCAACTGCCCTGCGACGAACATGAACTGGCACGAGGCGGCGGACTACGCCAACAGGCTGTCGCTCGCAACGGGATACACCGAGTGCTACGACTGCACGGGAACGTACCCGAGCATCAGCTGCGACCTGGATTCGGCGCATGCCTCACCCTACGACTGCCCCGGCTACCGCCTGCCCACCGAGGCCGAGTGGGAGTTCGCGGCACGCGCCGGCACGTCGACGGCCACGTACAACGGCACCTGCGACTCGGGCCATCTCCTATGCGAGCAGCCCAACACGGTGCTGGACACCATCGCCTGGTTCTGCGGGAACGACTCGAGCAACACGAATCCCGTGCGCACCCAGAATCCCAACCCATGGGGCCTCTACGACATGCTCGGCAACGTGTGGGAGTGGACGTACGACTGGCTCACGTCCTCCCTCCCCACCACCCCGGTCACGGACCCCTCGGGGCCGGGGTCGGGCACGGACCGGTCGATGAGAGGCGGCTCCTGGGGGTCCGGAGGATGGACCGCACAGCACTGCCGAGCAGCAGAGCGACACGGGGAGCAACCAAACGACGACCGCGACAACCTCGGTTTCCGCCTCGTTCGCAACTACTGAATCTACGAGTGACTACCCTGATCAACATCCTGGAACACGAGACGATCCGATCGACTGGCTTGTTTACCGTGAATCCGGCATATCGGGCCGGAAAAGTGCCAAGAGTCGGGGTCTGACCCCGGTTAGCGGCGGGGGAGGGGGAGGGCGAGGGCGAGCGCGAGAAGGGCGAGAAGAACGGCGAGGGCGATCGCCGCCGGTGGACGGTCGATAGCCGTCGAGCACGCGCAACCCTTGCCGGACGGCCCGTCCTCGGGGTCGATGCCGCCGGGGTCGAAGACCGACTCGTCGGGACTCGGCCACTTGACGAGACGGACGAACTTCACGGTGACGTCCCCCGTCTCGCTCACGATCGCAAGGTCCTGTCCGCCTTCCAGGCCGCCCGCGAATGCGGCGCCGTCAATGAGCAGCGTGGCCGTGCTCCAGCCGCCGTCGCCCGTGCCCGTCACGCTCTGCGTGGATGACGTCTCGCCGGAGTCGAACTCCGCGTGCCAGGAGGCCCCGTCGTCGAGCCACGTGACCTTGAGCAGGAACGTGCTCGTGCCGTCCTCGAGAAACCCGTCCTCGACGGAGAAGAGGATCCGGTCGGAGCCCGAGTCCCTGTCGGTGCGGCGGGCGGTGAGGTCGTAGGGCATGTCGGTGCCCCAGGGCGGGTTCTCGAGGTAGGACTCGTTGCCTCCCACGGTGCGCTCCACGGGCTCGACGGCCACGGTCATGGCGCCGGGCAGGTCGCGCTGGTAGAGGTAGCGCTCGAAGTTCTTCATCGCGATGTCGTTCCAGCCCGTGAGCTCGGGCTCGTCCATGTGCTGGCGTATGTACGCCTCGCGCAGGTACGACCAGGCGTCGATGGAATCATCGACCCTCTTGCCAAACGTCTTCTGCGCGTAGGCCGAGAGGTCGGTATCGATCTCGTAGGCGTCCTCGACGATGTACACGAACCGGAAGTGCATGCTCAGGCACCTGAGCGTGGACTCGTGCCAGCGGTGGGGGTTCTCCTCCACGGGCCACTTGCGTCCGTCGTACTCCTCGTTCTCGTCGCCCGTGGCGCGGTTCTCGGCGATGGGCGGGTAGTCGAGGTCCGTGACCATGTAGGCGTCGTGGATGGGCCCGTCGCGGCCGTGAGGGTCGAGCTCCAGGTCCTGGCCCGTCGTCAGCGGCACCATCCTGCCATTGAAGAGCTCGATGATCCCGCCCCTGAAGGCGCAGCCGCTCTCGAGCACGTGGTTGCAGACATCGATGCTCGCCAGGTTCCACTCGTCGCCCAGCGTCTGCTGCAAGGAACTCGGGGTTCCCACCCAGATGAGCTTGTCCTCGTTGCCAGCGAACGCGTCGAGCCACGCGTCGATGCGGCGAATGGCCCAGCCGTGGTACAGCTCGGACGTCATCCCCCAGTCGGAGACGGCCAGCGGGAAGTCGTCCCAGTCCAGCCACATCTCCTCGCCAAGGCTCGTCGAGAACCCGTGGATGTACGCGAACACCACCTTCGGGTGGCTGCCAAAATCCTCCGCCGCAAGCGCCTCCATGAAGAGCATGAACTCCGCCTCGACGTCCGGGTCCATCGGATTGACCATCGTGAACCCGTGGCGCGCCGAGACGAACGTCGCGGGCGAGTGCTTCGTCATCACCCACTCGGGGACGTTTTCAAGGACGATGGACGAGACGCGCAGGCCGAAGACGAACGGCGTGTCCTCGAGATCCGCGATCCGGTCCCAGATGATGTCGAAGTCGTAGACGCCCTCCTCGGGGTTGAGGGAGGCCCACGAGCACGTGCGGTCGCCGCACGAGGCCACCGGGATGCGGCTGG